>NZ_JAUBTB010000123.1:0-16577 GCF_036704965.1 Microcoleus sp. F10-B2
GCCCGTCCAGAAAGGACGGGCGGGACGCCCATCCCACAAGAACAATAAATTGTAAGTTATTTAATTCTCATTCCTTACAGGTTGTTCGATCGCCCTCCCATAACTGGCGGCATTTACTTGTGTTCTTAGCAACTTAAAACAGTCTTGGATGCACTCCTTACTGTCATAAACCCGGTTTTTTAACTTTGAGCGATCGCCTAAAAGCAAGTATTTGCGTTCCTAAAACCCGGTTGATGCGTCCAGGACGCCCGGAGAATCAACGGATACTTTGACAGTGGCATAAATCACAGAGAAAATGTGCTTTGAGATCCCGAGGCTGTGCCAAAAAAATAACTGGTTGTCAAACGCAAGACAGCGAGTCCACAAAACTCTAATTTCAGCTAACAGAGATTCAGTCGGCTGGTGCTGCCAGACCGCAAAAAAATTGTGTTAAAGTAGCGGGAAATTAAATTCGCCGACGGGCCGTCTCAAAAATGGCGATCGCGCTGGCAAGTCGAGACTGCTGGGGCCATCAAAAAACCAAAATTGGTCAAGCCGGAACTTTGGTTTGGACGGGGTAAATTTACCAACCTTTAGCTCTGAGTTCCCCACTCTCGACTGAAAAATACCCCCTTTTGCGCCGCGAGGTTTAAAGTTAGCTTAAAAAGCTTGACATTCTATGAGAAAAAGCTGTATAAGAGATGCGACAAGCAGCCACAATCCTACCTATAACTGTCTGTTAAGTCTGGCGTAACCGAAGGCTCTGGGCAGTTGTCAGTTAAAGGCAGATAGTGGTCGAACCCGTAAAACCAGTTGTCGATCGCCCGCAGAGCAAGTCAAGCAAGTCTGGCGATCTAGAGATGAAATTAGCAGGTGATGGTATAATCAACTGTAATGAAATGTGGGGTTGACCTGAATTGATGCCTGGGCCGTACAAGGGGCCAGCCTCCTACGTTCAACCAGGAACTAGACACGCCTACTGTGAATCAACAGTTATGGATAGGTTCTATTTTGGCAGTTATTGTCAACAGGCAAGCAACCACAAAAATTAGCAGTTGGGAATTGCCGATCGAGTTGAATAGAGTGTGAAGGTGTGAGGAAAATGAACAGAACTTTTTGGAATTTACTGCTAGTATCCCCGACAATTCTGGGGTTATCATCAGTCGTCAGTGCCGCTGCGATCGCAGCAGAAGCTCCAGCAACCGCTGAAGCCAACCAGCTAGCTACAGCTCAGTCATCTGAGTCAAAAATTGCAGAAATAGCTGCAGAAATAGTTGCAGAACCAGTTGCAGCAGCCCCTGCTGCCCCAGAAAAGCTGGCTTTAAACAGCAGCGCTGAAGCTGCCCAAACCCCGGTCGCCAACTCCGCCGACGCTGAAAAACAGCCTGAAAAACTGGCTGCAATCGAACCAGACACCAGCGCAGCAGCACTCGAAACCACCGCCAGCGAAATCGACTCAGCAGCCCCAAGCGCTCCCGCCAGCACAGCAGCAGCGACTGAACCCGTAGCAGCAGCCAGCACAGTCGAACCGTCGTCGCCCCAAGCATCAGACTTGGCAGTGCAAAGCAGCCAGACAGACACCGCTGCGAAAATTGAAGTGCCAGCAGTCGCCAGCACCCCAGCTACTGCCCCAGCTACTAAGGTAGAAATAGCTCAGACAGTACCCGGAGGAATGGGCGGCCCGATCGTCCCTGCTGCTCCCCAAGCACAGCCGACTCAACAGTCGGGAACCATGTCCCAAGTGACATCGGTCTCTCAGCTCTCCGACGTGCGGCCGACAGATTGGGCATTCCAAGCCCTGCAATCCCTAGTCGAACGCTACAGTTGTATCGTAGGTTATCCCGACGGCACCTACCGCGGCAACCGCGCCCTGACTCGCTACGAATTTGCAGCCGGCGTCAACGCTTGCTTAGACAACATAACCAAACTAATTGGGTCAACAGGTAACTTGGTTACCCGAGACGACTTAGCCATCCTGCAACGCCTGCAAGAAGAATTTGCAGCCGAACTCGCTACCCTGCGCGGACGGGTAGACGGTCTAGAAGCTCGCACCGCAGAACTCGAAGCCAACCAGTTCTCCACCACCACCAAGTTGAGAGGAGAAGTAGTCTTTCTCGCTAGCGACACCTTCGGAGATGCAGTTGGCACTCACGAGAACGACAGCACGTCTACTACCTTCGGCTACCGGGTGCGCTTGAACTTCGACACCAGCTTCACCGGCCGAGACTTGCTCAGAACCCGCTTGCAAGCTGTCAACCTCCCCAACTACGGTGCCAGCACTGCCACTGGCACTAACATGGCTCGCCTCAGCATTGACGGCCAAAGCGAAAACGCCTTCACACTTGATAAGGTGTACTATCGTTTTCCAGCAGGCAACGCCACAGTCTGGTTAGGGCCCAAAGGATTGAATCTTGATGACATTGCTCCTGTGACTACTCCCTTTGGAGATGCTGCCATCGGTTCTATCTCCAGGTTTGGACGTTACAATCCAGCAATCTTCCGCGGCTCCGAAGGAGCAGGTGCTGCTGTGAATTACAACTTGGGCGCAGTGAAAGCCACAGTAGGCTATCTTGCCTCCGACGGCGATGCTCCCAACCCAGCCGACGGCAGGGGCGTTTTCGACGGTTCCTTCACCGCTTTGGGCCAGCTCAACTTATCTCTGGGCCAGGCCTTTGATGTTGGTGTTAGCTATACCCGGAAATACAATCGAGCAGGCGATGTTGGCATCATGGGCGGTACGGGCAGTTCCTTGGCTAACCGGCCCTTCGGTCAATCACCCACCGCAGCAGATAACTTTGGCGTGCAGGTTAACTTCAAACCGAGCCAGCGCTTTCAGCTTGGCGGTTGGTACGGTTACACGAAGGCTGAACAACTGCGGGGCGGCGACAATGAAGCTACCATCCAAAATGGTGCTCTTTTCTTGGCACTGCCAGATTTTGGTAAGCCAGGGAACCTCCTCGGTTTGATCGCCGGCGTACCGCCAAAAGTTACAGAGAGCGATCTCGCCAGAGACCGCAAAACCTCTTATCACTTAGAAGGTTTCTATCGCTTCCAAGTTAATGACTTTATTTCGGTGACACCGGGCGTTTACGTGATTCTGAATCCAGAACATAACGACAAAAATGACGATATCTGGGTAGGAGTCCTGCGGACTACCTTTACTTTCTAAGGTTTCCAGACATTTAGTGACAGCTAAAAGCGGCAGGCGACTGCCGCTTTTAGTTATTGCTCATCAGTCGATTTGAGATTTGAGATTTGAGATTTGAGATTTGAGATTGTCAACAGTGAACAGTCATCAGTGAACAGTCATCAGTGAACAGTCAACAGTCAACAGCCAACAGTTCAGAAATTATGAATTTTGGCGGCAAATCCCGAATACGGAGGTGTAGCCGTGCAGAAAGGTGCTGCCGCCGACGGGGCCGATTTCGCCGTTGCAGAAAAAGCCGCTCAGAGGAATGTTTTTGAGGTATCGGCCAAACAGTCGGGAGTCAAAGTTCGATTGGCCGTAAAGTCCTTCACCGCGCCCCAGACAAGAGAACATCAAGGCCCCGGCACTGGATGTACCGCTGTACTCGGCGGCCCGCTGATAGCGATCGAGCAGCATTTCTAGGTCTTCTGCGGAGGTGCGGGCGTCCCGCAGGTGAAATTGGATGCGCTGTCCGGGACGGACTCGATCGCCGATCGCAATCGCCCCCACTTTCGGATCTACTCCCAACAGATTGCGGATTAAAAAATCTCCAGGCTCTAATTTCAGCTTGAATTCATCGCTGACTAAGCCTACAAATAACGAGTGCTGGGCTAATTCTCGGTCTTCTTCGCTCAAAGTTTGAACTAACTCTCGAAGTGCCTCTAAGGGCGATCGCTCGATGCCCCCGCTGCTGCTATCGTCGGTTTGTTCTTCGAGTTTCAGCAAAATATTCCGATCTCCTTCCGTCACCCGATAAGGATGCCCGATCGGCCGGCAGCCTTGAGCGACTATTGTTTCCAAAACTATATTGCCGCTCAAAGCCACTCCAACCGTCCCTTCTCGATAAAGCTGATAGTTGCAAAACAGCGCTGCGCCCCTACCCGCACCGTCCCCGCCGGCGAGCCCCCCTACCTTCGCCGCACCCGGATAGGCATAATCTAGCCCTTGCAGCAAATCGTTAATTTTTGCCGAAAATGGGTCGGCGAAAATAATAAACTGCGGTTCTTCCCGGGCCGGCACGCCCAAGAGATCCACCCAAGTATCCGGGGGACTGTCTAAGTCCGGTAGTTCTTCTGCATTGACGTGAAAAGTTCTGACGTTCACTCCCGGCAAGCGCGCCAGACTCAGGCTGACTGCTGGAGCTCCCTCGACTTCTTCGGTGAGGCCACCCCGGTTCGTGCCGATGACTCCTCCCCCGCCGCAACCCAGGATCGCTGGCACCGGGAGCAGTTCTCGGAGTAAAGGCATCAGCCGAGAATACTCGCTGGCAAAGGCAGACGAGATAAATATCAGGGCTAAATCTGCCGGGCCTTCTAAGGTTCGATCTGCTTGTTCTATAACTTCTTTGAGGGCGGATTCCAAAGAGGGGCGGGTTGATAAAGCGCTGACCCACTGCATTTTGTTTTCGGTGTACATACGGCGAACTTCTCTATAAAACTATCTCTATACATTAGGCTAACCGCAACTGGCCGCTGGCGGGACGGTATTCTCGGGCGATCGATTCCCCCAGAAGGCGGTTCTTGTGTTAACATAAGTTAACATGATGGTCGAATAAATCTGTTTGGTGTTAAATGTCGTCTTCCGCTAAATCTTAAAAGATAAAGCTCAATACAGTTTGACACACCAACTTCATGTAATGTTTTGATCGAAAGTAAGGTCGGCTCGACCTACATTGATGCCTGGCGACTAAAACCCGCCAACGGGATAGAGTAAAGCAGGAAGTAGAGACACCTGCTGCAACCGCAGTTGATGGATGGTTTCTATCTGGCCTGCTGCAACAGCAGCGCATCTCCAGCTACTATTAGCCTGGTCGCCAGACCGAAACTGCCAATCCAACACAAACTAACATCCAAAAAGAAAACCTTTCTTACTCAATAAGGTGACTATGACAACAACACCCGCAGGCAACATCCAAGAACAAATTGCAGAAGAACTAGAAAGCGCTCGTAGCGTCTGTGACCTCAAGGGCGCCACTTCCGGGGAATGCGCGGCGGCGTGGGACGCAGTTGAAGAACTGCAAGCAGAAGCTTCCCACCAAAAGCAAGTCAAACCTAAGAATTCCTTTGAAAAGTATTGCGACGACAACCCTGACGCTGCTGAGTGCCGCATCTACGACGAATAAACGAGCAATTTAGCTCTACGCCTTCCCTCCCGCGCCTCCGTCTAACTTTGGGCGCGGGAGGATTTCACGGGTTCAGCCTCCAAGTAATGGCGAGATTTTCCCTCTATCCTGTCTCAAATACGAAATTGGAAAGCGCGCCAAGTCAATTTGGCAATCCTTGCAGCAGCAACTGGAACATTAAGCAGAGTGTTCCAGTTGCTGATTTTTTGGCATGGCATAATTGCGGGATAATTTTGATTGTTGTGTGGGATGAGCTCTCGTATCCCGATGGCGTGTATTTTCAAAGCAGGCGAGACACCCCACAAGAATCATCCTCAAATTGTGCAACGCTGATTTTTGAGCATTTTTATAGAAAAAGACAGGAGGCGGAAAACGATCGAGACTTTAGTCCGCTTGACTTGAGCGACACTTCTGGAGTTGGGTCAAGAGTGTTCGTGAGTCTTGTACTAGGCGTGATACGATCGTTGTCGTAGGTTGAAAATTGAGTATAACTAGACAACGTAAAAACTCGCCCTCTTATTGTTGAGTGCGCAGTCACGCTTAACGTTGTTGCTGTCTAGGAAAACTTGCATTTGAACCAAAATCTAACTACATACAGACAACCGATCGAGTACGGTAGGGCATACCGGAATTAACGCTTGGGGAGAAGACACCTCTACTTGGGCTGGAGAAATCCTGTCGCAAGCAAGTGACTTCGTTGAACCAAGAATCTCAGTCACCAAGAGTGCACAGAGTGTCAAAGTAGAATTTGTCATAAATAAGTGAGTATATTTTCCCAAAGATGTTGAGTCTTTTATTGGCAGCCACCGGGCCTTGGTTTCAACCGCTAGTTTGGATGGATTACCGGTTGTCTGTGTTATTAACAATTTCGATCCCGCTGGTAGTTCTGATTTGGGCTGTTTTTGCAAAAGCTGAGGCTATTGTCCGTTTGTCGATTATTTATTGGCGGGTGGCGAGTTTGCTGGCAATTACACTTTACCTGATGATGGCTGCGCTGCCAGTGAGCTTTGTGTCGTCGGTGATGGGGAGGGCTTTGATTCCTGCTTGTCTGTGGTTTTGGCAGGATTTAAACGAAGAAATTGCCGATCGACCGCAGTCGCCCCTGAAACTGGCTTTTACAGCTTGGCGGTGGGCGATTACTGTTTACAGCGGTTTGGGCGCGATCGCTCAAATTCCCTTCTTAAGCTGTGCCTTTAAATCTCAAATTCAGGTAATTGACGAACCTTTTTGCCGCGTTTGGTTAGACCCGCCTTGGCTGTACAAAGAGAGGTTTCACGCTACAGCAAACCCTCAATTTTTGGGATTGTTGGGTCTGATAGGTTTAGCAATTTATGTACTTTACTTGTCATACTTTGTGCTAATTAGACTGGGAAAACAAGGGAGGTCAGCTACCGGAAATTAAGTGATTTCAAGTAAGTATTTGCCTCCTAAATTCTAGCTAAAATATTCAACAAAAAACTCAAAAATCTCAAATCAAAAAATGCGGGGCGCATCTACGAAACAATCAAACTAAAAACAAGATCGGGATCGCTGGCGTGACAGTAATGTTATTGGAAAAGACTGTGATGGATAGCAAACAGGCATACTTACAGTGCTTAGAAAGGCTGACTTGGGCGATCGATCGCCTGGAAGCAAAAGTCGAACCAAGTGAACTCGCTTGGATTGCCGAACTGATAGTTCAGCCGATGATGGGGCCCTGGCGATTTTTTCACACTCCCGAACATATTTTTGATGTGGGGGGAAATGAAGATGCGATCGAGGTTTTGGCAGCTTTATTTCACGATACAGTCTACGTGCAAGTCGATCACAGCATTAACTTTAACGTCAGCTACTACATCACTCCTGTTACAAAAGAGGTTAACAAACAGCTACAAATTCGGGAGCAATCTGAACTCTCTGCGGATGCTACCTTTGAGATGGTAATGCTAGTATTCGGTTTTATACCGGGGGAAGTGCTCAATCCTTTCACAGGACAAAACGAATTTCTCAGCGCTTTGGTAGCAACAAAAGCTCTAGAACCATTTCTCAAACGCGAGCAATTGCTTCAAATTTCAGCCTGCATAGAAGCAACAATTCCGTTTCGTTCCGCCGAGTGGGGAATAACGGTAAGCCAGCACCTTTATGACCGCTTGCAAGCAATAAATAGCCTGTTTAAACTCAGTTTGACAGACGAGCAACTGCGGGAAACGGTGAAAAAAGCTGTGCGAATTTCTAACAGGGATGTGATGAGTTTTGCCCACCAGAGTTCAGCCCATTTTTTGGCAAATACCTGGAATTTACTGCCGGAAACCAATCACAATCTCACATCCTGGGGTTTTTACACGATTCGCGACTACCGAGTTGCTTTGCTGAAGATGGAAGGTTTTCTGAATAATCTCAAGCCTGAGGTGATTTTTCGGCAGTTTCAGGGATATCCAGACGATCGCACCTATCAGCGCTGGGAAACTACTGCTAAGTACAATCTTGAAATTGCGAAGCTTTATTTGGGCTGCAAACTGGCTGCTATCGCACTGCTGGAAGTTCTTTCTTCGGGTTTTGGGCTCGATGTCTCTCTGGCGATGATGATGGGAGAACTTCCGGATCGAGCTACTCGATGCGTGGGCCTGGAAAGCTTTTTTCCAGAAATAGATAAACCTTACAAACCTAAAAGTGGTTTAGAAGCAGAAGTATTGAATTTATTAGAAAATGGGCGGGCTAAAAGCATTTCTAATACCGATTTGGATAACTCGCCGCTGACAACGTTTGTGGTGAAAATTGTTGGTTTTGACGAAATGCGCTATCAGTGCGATCGAGCTAAGGAATTTTTTCGGCAAAATCTGGACGCAGACGGCTTTATTTCCGACTTTAACCCGATAGTTACAGAAATTGTTATTGATTCAATTGTCAAGTTGTTTGACAGCCGCAAATCTACTATCTACCGATTCTATGATATCACTTGTAAGTTAAAGTCCCAACCCCAGATTAATTTTCCCGATCGCCCTTTTCGCTCAAATGGTTAACTCGCTTTAAATACAGTATTTTTGCCTCCTCTATAGAAAAGACCGTTACTCAGCTTATAGAAGAGTGGAGCGATTACGCTGTAACACGATTGATTGACTCGCTTTCTCTACGTCAATCAGCCTATCCCTCCCCACAGCAACAGCCTTACAGGTAAGTAGGTAGGCGGGATTAAACCGAATAGTGTAATATCGTTTCCGGTTGCATCGGAATGATACCGAGGACACCGCAGTGCTGTGTCCCTACCCCGATTAATTGTAGGGAGTCAGGCACTCGCGGTGTCCTGATTCTGGGTAATATTAATTTCGATGCTATCGGATTTAATGTAACACTATGCAAACAGGTTTAAGTTAGCCAGTAGAGAGCATTTGGAGACTTTGCCCTCGTTTACATAGGGGGGTTTTTTGGCGCCGGCTTACTTATGGTGTGGGGCTGGTGGCAAAGATGCTAAAAGTTGATAAAAAATGGAAATTCGCTGCTGTTTGCCTTTGACAATTACTTTGTACAAAACGGATTTGATAGGGGGCTGTCACTCATCTGAGCTACCCCAGATAAGCGTCACTATAAAAAGCGACTGTTAAAGCACTTCCCCCCACAGCTACAACTGGGGAATAGCAAGTTCAAACGACTTGCAAACCACTAATCCCCAATCAAACCATGCAAACCACAAATTCAATTTACGCCCAATTGCCTCTTTGCTCTTCACTGCCCACACTGCAACGAAATAATAGTACCGCTGCCAATCAAAACGTGCGCTATCTCCAACAATCCTTAGTTAAAAACGGATATCCCGTCGCAACTGATGGATTCTTCGGTCCCAAAACCGAACAAGCAGTCATCAAATTTCAAAAGGCAAATAAGATTGCTGTTGATGGCATTGTCGGCCCTCAAACTTGGAATCTATTAGGCGCTTGTTATACAGGTGAACCCGGATGTTAAATCCAACTTAACTAATCCTAGGCGCACGGGTAGCAAGCAACTGGGTTTTTTCACAGCAATACTTCCTTTACTCCCCCAGAAACGCTAAAAAATCTGGTGGTTCAGCGAAGCCGAAACCTCGTTTATGCCAGTCAAGAGTGTATCCAGGACTAGGACTCTTAACATCTTTTCCGCACTTCTGTACTTTCTAACAACTTGCAAACAACCAATAGAGAATCAAAGCATGCAAACCACAAACGCAATTCACATGGAATTACCTTCCTGCCGTTATTTTCCCCTACTCAAACGCAACGATGCGGTAACTCAAAATGAGGATGTCCGCTACCTCCAGCGACTCTTGAACGCCAGCGGATTTTCTGTAAATACTGATGGAGGATTCGGCCCGAAAACCCAACAAGCAGTCATCAATTTTCAAAAGCAACAACAAATTCTTGCTGATGGCATTGTCGGCTCCAAAACTTGGAATAAATTAGGCGTTTGTACAAATATATTTTAAAGTTTGTGCAACCATCTTTTAAAGAGAGTAGGGCGTGCAGTGCGCGCCCTATTTCTCCGTCGAAGTTTCCACGCCACACCACCCCTCCGGAGCTCCGTACATTCGATACTTGCGAGAGCGTTTGAAATACAGCATTGCTACCCGATCGTCAGGATTGATTTGTAAAATATTCTGAAATACTTTTTGGGCTGCAACAAATTTTTGCTCGTAGTAAAAATTGAGAGCTTCTTGAAAAATCTCCGCAGTTTGCTGCTTGAGTAAAATGCTCTGCTCTGTTTCTGTCTCGTAAATTTCAAACACCGACACAGCATTTGTCTTTCCTTTCACCATTACTCGATCGACAAATCTGTACTTATATTTTTCTGGATCGTCTAGGCGGTCGATAATTGCACCGCTAACGATAATTCCCGCGCCGTAAACCTTAGTCAATCCTTCCAAACGAGACGCGAGATTCACCGCATCAGCAATCACCGTACTTTCCATCCGTTCTCGCTCGCCAATAGTACCCAACATCAAATTGCCCGCGTGCAAACCAATGCCGATCGCGATCGGAAACAAACCATTTTTTTGTCGCTGCTGGTTGTAGATATTCACTTCTTTTTGCATATCAATTGCTGCTCGCACACCATCCTCCGGAGATATAGGAAACAGTGCCATGACTGCATCCCCAATGTATTTGTCAATAAACCCGTTATTTTTCCTGATGGCAGGGCTAACTTTTCCCAAGTAGGTATTAATAAATGCAAAATTTTCAGGCGGTGTCATATTTTCAGAAAGCGCCGTAAAAGAGCGAATATCAGCAAACAGCACTGTCATATTTCTTTCCTGATTTTCGCCTAATTTTACTTCAATAATACTCGGCTTTTCCAGCAAGTTTAGAAAATCGTGCGGCACAAATCTGCCGTAGGCTGCATTCAGTTTAGCAAGGCGAATTTGCGTGTTAATTCTCGCCAATAATTCTTTTTTGATAAAAGGTTTAGTTACATAATCATTTGCTTCTAAGTTAAAAGCTTCTACCAAGTCGGTAGTTAGATTTTTGGCCGTCAGCATCAGAATGGGCATTTCTAAAGGCGAGTATTTTTTGCGGACTTCTCGACACACTTCATAACCAGTCATCTGCGGCATCATTACATCGAGTAAAATTAAGTCGGGCTTAAATCCTGATTCAATCAGATTTAAAGCTTCTAAGCCGTTGCTCGCTTGAGTAATATCGTAGTTTTCTACAGAAAGACTGTTGATGATGACATGAATATTAATCGGCTCATCATCAACTACCAAAATTTTTAATTTTTCACTGTCTAGCAAGTCGCTATTGTCTGATACATGAGAATTTATTATAGATGATTGGCGGGCGAATTCAGGAGTGATTAAAATGCGAGAACCCTCGGTTAAATGCGGCTGTCTGCTGCTAAATTCCGGCTGAGTTTCAGATACGGGCAAAGTAAAGGTGAATTGGGAACCTACGCCTACAGTTGAAGATACCCAAATTTTACCTCCGTGCAATTCCACTAATTGCTTGGCAACCGCTAAACCTAAACCCGTACCGCCGAATTCTCTAGCAGTGGAACCGTCAGCTTGTTCAAAGGATTCAAAAATTCGCTCTAATTTATCTTCGGGGATGCCAACGCCGGTATCGGATACAGTAATTGATAATTGGGAATTAGGCGGTGATTGTGCGTTGCCCGTTACCAATTCTGCTGAAATTTCAACGGTGCCGCTTTCGGTAAATTTAATCGCATTGCCGATTAAGTTGTAAAGTATTTGCTCCAAGCGATTCTCGTCGGCTGCTATTGGCGGCAATTCAGGAGCAACTGAGTTAATCAACTGCAAGTTTTTTTTGCCTACTAATGGCTGAGATAAGGTGAGGATTACAGAGACTATTTCTCGGATACCGACGGACTTAATTTGCAGTTCTATCGTTTTGTGTTTGAGCTGAGAAAAGTCCAGAATATCGTTAATTAAAGAAGACAACCTTTTTCCAGACGATGAAATCAAAACTAAGTTAAAATTTGTTGATTCTGGTAGTTGTCCGGTAGCACCGTCTATTAAAGATTCTGCAATACCAATAATGCCGTTGAGGGGAGTGCGGAGTTCGTGGGAAGTATTGGCTAAGAATTCGTCTTTTAGTTTGTCCAGGCGCTGCAATTCGATATTTGTAGTTTCTAAGGCAGTAAAAGATGCTTGCAGTTGTGCTGCCATGCTGTTAAAAGCAGCGGCAAGTACGCCCAACTCGTCGGAGCGCTCGAGCTTGACAGTTTGGTCAAATTGTCCTTCAGACAAAGCTATTGCTGCATTTTTTAATTTTATAAGAGGTTTGATAATCCAGCGAGAAGTGAGAATTCCTAGCACAGTTGCCATGCCCAAGGCTGCCAGACATAGCAAAACTGTAGTTCGGTTGCCGGCATGGATTTGTTCCATAAAGTCGGCTTCGGGAACGACGACAACAATCAGCAAATCTAAACCTTTGCCGTCTTGGAAGGGCAGGACTTTTAAAAATTGCTGCTTCCCGTTTATCTCAAAATGGATTTGCTGCGATTTGGTAATTTGGTGGAAGTTTTGAAAGTGACTTTCTAAATATTTAGCTGTAGTTTGCGTTACTGCATCGCTGCTTTCTGTAACTTTAAACAGTTCTTTTTTACCGTTTTGGGTGCGGAAAGGTTTTTCGGGTGTGGAAGTTGCCAACAGCGTGCCGTTTCTTTCGATAATAAAAGTTTGACCTGATTTGCCTATTTTGAGGCTGGTTAAAAATTGACCGATACTG
This sequence comes from Microcoleus sp. F10-B2, assembly GCF_036704965.1. Taxonomy (NCBI): domain Bacteria; kingdom Bacillati; phylum Cyanobacteriota; class Cyanophyceae; order Oscillatoriales; family Microcoleaceae; genus Microcoleus; species Microcoleus sp. F10-B2. The sequence continues at coordinate 12,482 of NZ_JAUBTB010000123.1, forward strand.
TCGAGACGCAAAGCAGCAATTAATACTCCTTCTAGCTGTTTCTGGCTGTTGTAAACTGGTTGCAGCGCGCTGAGGATCAAGGTGGGTTCTAGGAAGGATATATAAACTGAACTCCAAGTTGGTTTGATTGCTAGAGCCGCATAGGAGTAGGAAGGGTGCTGTCGGATGTCGAAGTTTTTGACGTAGGCTGCTACTGTCGTGCGATCGCCCGTATCATTAGTATTGTAAGAATAAAAATCAAAATTTGTAGAAGGGCCCGAGGCGTTAATCAATAAAGTGCCGTCAGACATCTTTTCGCCGGTGCGATATTCTCCATCTTGATTAGCGATCGACGTAAAATTTATATAAGGATATAATTGCACTTGCCGCCACAGATACTTTTCCCAAGCTGACAAGTCTTTCATGTTCAAAAAATCCAGTTTCACTGCATCCAGCTTGCTTTGATTGATTTGGTGCGGAGTTTGCAGATAAGTCCTCAAATTTTGCTCGATGCGATTGCTCACCTCTCCCATCAACTGATCCGCAAGGTCATTTACTGCTTTTTGAGAGTTCCTAAATGATAAATAGCCTACAATACCCACTGCTGCAAATACTTGCAAGACAAACGGAACTATGAGTACAGTTTGCAGGCTCCCTTTGACTGACAGTTTGGCAACTAAGCGCTTGAGATCGAGAGTTGACATAACATTAATTTAGCTTAAAAGACCCAATTAATACTCGGAGCGAAAACTTACCTCTGGTAAGTATTATAAACCATTTTGTACTTAAACAAAACTTACGCAAGGATGACCCGATCTCGTTTCTACAATCCTTAATTTTATACCAAATTATTAAAAGTCAAAGCGAACTGTAGGGACATGGGGATGCCCTGTCCTACTCCCCGCGCCGGACACGGCATTGCCGTATCCCTACTTTTCATCCAAAGCTTCTATCCCCGACCATCCTTCTGGCACTCCATACATTCGATTCTTCAGAGAGCGCTGACAGTAAATTGCTGCTAACTTATCTTGAGGATTTATTTCGCAAATATCCTTGAATATTTTTTGCGCTTTACTAAATTTTCGCTCGAAATAAAACTCCAGACCCAGTTGAAATTCAGCAGCAGTTTCCTGTTTTAGTTCAATCGGAACTTACCCCTGCAGGGGGTAGTTTCGGTGGCTGTATTCTTTGAGCCGTATTCGTTTTAGCTATTTGGCAGTTCCAATTTTGTAGCCATGTATTTAAGATTTTCTTAATATTTAGAACCAAAGTATTGCTGTATCATAAAATTAACTCAAACCCGCTCCACATAAGGGTTGTAAAAAGTTGTAGTCATGTACTTGATTTTCCCGCTCCAGGAAAGTCTTGCCCTGTAATGGTTTCAGAAGAAATGAATCTTATGTGCGGGGTAAGTTCCGTTCAATGCTTTGTTCTGTTTCTGCATCATAAATTTCAAACACCGACACGGCAGATTTTTTGCCTTTTACTGTGACTCGATCGACAAATCGGCACATATATTTTTCTCGATCGCCCAAACGCTCTAGAATTGAGTCGCTAACTAGAATGCCCGCCCCGTAAACCTTAGTCAATCCTTCCAAGCGAGACGCGAGATTCACCGCATCAGCAATCACTGTACTTTCCATCCGTTCTTGCTCACCAATCGTACCCAACATTAAACTACCCGCGTGCAAACCGATGCCGATCGTAATCGGTGCGTAATTGCTGAGTTGTCGGTGCTGGTTGTAAACCATAACTTGTTTTTGCATTTCCACCGCCGCGCAAACAGCATCATCTGCCGACTCAGGAAATAGTGCCATAATCGCATCGCCAATATATTTATCGATGAAACCTTGGTGAGCGCGAATTACCGGACTCACTCGGCTGAGGTAGCTGTTGATAAAATTAAAGTTTTCTTGAGGAGTCATCGCTTCGGAGATAGTCGTAAAGGAGCGAATGTCAGAAAATAAAACTGTCATTTCTTTCTGAATTTGATCCCCTAGTCCGACATCAACAATACTTTCATGTCCCAAAAATCGCAGAAAGTCGTGGGGGACAAATCTACCGTAAGCTGCATTAATTTTTGCCAGACGGATGTGAGTTTTGATTCTGGCTAGCAATTCATTTTTGACAAACGGTTTAGTTAAAAAATCATTGGCTCCTGCATTGAAACCTTGCACTAAGTCAGATACTTGATTTTTGGCAGTTAGCATCACAATTGGCACTTCTATGGCGGTGAATTTCTCCCGGATTTTCTCGCAAACTTCGTAACCAGTCATCCGCGGCATCATCAGATCTAGCAAGATTAAATCGGGCTTGTAGCCTCTGTCTATAAGGGCTAAAGCTTCTCTACCGCTGCTAGCTTTGGCGAGCGCATATTTTTCGAGAAGTAAATTGTTAGCCAATACCTGAATATTCACAGCTTCGTCATCTACAATCAAGATTTTAACCCGACTGTTTTCCTGGCATTCTTTATCATCGCTCAAACTGTTATCATTAAAAGTTGGTGCAGCAGTTGCATTAGTTATTAACTTGCGATCGTTGGTTCTTGAAACTAAAGACGGTCGAACCGTTGCTGGCAACTGCTTGCGGTCGAGATACTGATTTTGAGAGATTGGCAAACTAAAGGTAAACTGCGAACCCATACCTACTTTTGAATATACCTGAATTTCGCCGCCGTGCAGCTCGACTAACTTCTTTGTAACTGCCAAACCTAAACCTGTTCCTCCGTATTCTCTAGAAGTGGAACCATCTGCTTGTTCAAAAGATTTAAAAATTCGTTCTAATTTATCTTCTGCAATGCCAATACCAGTATCGGATACCGTAATTTGCAGTTTTGACCTGACAATTAAAGATTGAAGCTGGCTTGTTAATGAACTTTCTTTTTCGGCCAAAGGCGGCGAGTTCAAGCCGATCGCATTAGCCGAAATTTCTACAGTACCATTGTCTGTAAATTTAATCGCATTGCCGATTAAGTTATAAAGAATTTGTTGCACCCGATTTTCATCCGCATCCACGAGGGGAATGTCGGGAGTGACTGAATTAATTAACTGCAAATTTTTTGTACCAATTAGAGGTTGAGAAAGAGTCACCACAATATCGACAATTTCTCGGATGCCAACAGGCTTGATTTGCAGTTCAATATTTTTGTGTCTCAGCTTCGAGAAATCGAGAATGTCGTTGATGAGATTGCACAGTCTTCTGCCGCTAGATGCAATAATTTCCAAGTTGGAAATAGTCGCTTCTGGCAATTGTCCTGTGGCCCCGTCGAGCAAGGATTCAGTTAAACCGATAATTCCGTTAAGCGGGGTGCGGAGTTCGTGAGAAGTGTTGGCTAAAAATTCGTCTTTGAGTTTGTCAAGTCGCTGCAATTGGGCATTTTGATGCTCTAATTTTGTGAAAGATACTTCCAATTGACTGGCCATGCTGTTGAAAGCATTAGCTAATTTTCCGAGTTCGTTAGATGCCGCAATATTTACCCGAGTTTCAAACATTCCGCTACTCATTTTAGTAGCGGCAGATGTTAGGGATTTCAAAGGATTTGTAATCGATCGAGCAAAAGCCACTCCCAAGCCCACGGCGACGAGGGCGCTGGCGAGGGTAACTGCACCCATGACGTATAGGAGGTTACGCACCGGAGCGTAAGCTTCGGCTGTAGGTAGCTCTACAACCACCATCCACTGCACCCTCCGGACGATCGCACCCGTGCCCATGACTTCTTCCCCGCGCAAGCCTCGATAAACGATCGGAGATTGAATCGCCGAAGCTAAAGCTAATTTGGATAACTCTCGCACAAAGGATCGCCCTCGCAAATCTTGCAGTAAATATGGATTAATCTTGCTTCCGGTTTCTGAAATTAGTACGGAGCGGTGATCGAGAACGTAGCTGTATCCAGTTTTTCCAACTTGCGATCTGGCGGCAATTTGAGTTAAAAAATTGAGACTAACTCTGGCAAATAATACTCCGGCAATTTGATTTTTATTGTCGCGAACAGGCACTGCTAAGTTAACAACATTAACTGCTGTTTTTAGATCTACATCTACTGGGAGCATCCCGGTTTTGCAAAAACCTCAAATGGCTAAGAGGTCGTTGAGGTAAGCACAACGAAGTTTTAGCATTT
>NZ_JAUBTB010000124.1:0-16261 GCF_036704965.1 Microcoleus sp. F10-B2
CATAATATTGCTTTTAAATGTGTGTGATTTTTGACGCTCGGAGGACAACTTCATCATACCCTAGTTCAGCAACGCCACAATTCTTAGCTGTCACGATGAATTCGATGAGTCTTTTTCTATCCCATAACTCTACTTCGTTAGATTCAGCAAGTTTGCAAGCATTTTCGGTAAATCTGTTGTTGGTGATTACTATGCCTTTATTTTCTCGGTAATGTCTGACGGCTCTTGCTACTTCTTGCACTGCTTTAATCCCAACTGGATTTTTGCTTCTTTTTGCTTGAACCACGGTTTTTGAGTCATCTTTGTATAAAATTAAATCCGCCCCATAATCTTGAATACAGCAGCTTCCACATTTATGAAGTACACCCGCCTATAGTGAGATCCCCGTAGGGACACGGCACTGCCATGTCCCTACACTTCACAAACCTGGAATACGCTGTATCTTGAGTTAAACTAACACTATACCCACAATTTATAAATAAAATATATAAATTTTTAAACTCTTTTTCATTCATTTCATCTACTTCCAAAATGCTACAATAAATAATATATATAATAAACGTTTTTTTGACTCTTTCAATGTATCCAATACCGATGTTGCAATCACACCCAAAACGGCAGCGGTTCTTACTATAAAAACTTTCATAAAATTACATTTTTTTTTAATTATTAGTTATGATTGTACCAGATTTAGTCAGTATAGTTATCTACCAAGAGGTCAAGCGCATTACTAGCTTAATTACTGATAAATTAAACATAAAATTCCCTTCTTTTAGATGCCAGACTTATTAAAGAAGTCGGGGTTCTGGGTATTCTGTAGAAAAATACCAGCAACCGATCTCTAAAATAACTACTTTTTCTATCAATAGAGGGTCGCGCCACGGCGGTCAAAAATAGTAAGCATATAGAAGACACGTTATCAAAACACATGACAGACACAAAGCTGAGCATTGTCATTACAGGCGCAGATACTGAACTCGGACAAGCAACCGTCCGGCAGTTTGCAGCGCTGGGACACAAAGTAACGGGATTGACGCAGGACAAAGATGGTGCAGCAACCGTGCGTTCCCACGGCGGAATCGCGGTAGAAACCGATCCATCCAATCCTGTTGAACTCAGGGAGGCGATTCTGGGTGCTAATGCAGATGTGGTTGTAAACCTGACTCCCCAAAAGGCAAATACGCTGCTAAGCGATGGGCAAGATTGGAAAGGATTTGATAAAACTCTTTCGGCAACGACTGCTGCATTGCTGGCAGCGGTAAAAGACACAAATATCAAGTTGCTAATTCACACCAGCTACACTTTTCTGTATGGCAACACGAGGGATGCGACAGAAAGCACACCGCTGAGTATACCTGGTGATGACCCAATTTTCAAAATGGCGATCGCCACCGAAAACCAGGTCACAAACAGTCAGATTCCGGCTTGTGTCTTGCGGCTGGGATACCTCTACGGGCCGCAATCTGAAGACTTGAAACTTTACATCAAATCGTTCAAATTAGGTCGTCCCTATTTTGCCGGGCCTGACAGCAATCTGGGAAACTGGCTGCATTTTGAGGATGCTGCGAGTGTCTTGGTACAGGTAGCCCAACAGCAACCGAAAGGTGCAATTTTTAATGTTGTGGATGGTGTTCCGGTGTCTTTTGCTGATTTTATCGATCGATTTGCCTTCACGCTGGGCAGAAAACGCCCCGGGCACATCCCAATGTGGCTGACGCCGCTGGCACTCGTGTTAGTTGTCACCCCTCAACAAGTGGATTTGTTAAAGCTTTCTACTACCGTTGGGGGCGACTCATTCCGCCAGCAGTTTGGGTGGAGTCCGCGCTATCCCAGCTACCGGGAGGGGTTGCAGCAAACGGTTGAGACGTGGGGATCGAGTGCTGCTTAAATTGTTTTGATTCCTGGCACTGTTTGCTGTGAACTTGAATAACTTGGACTTGGGCTTTTTGTATCGACTCAAGTTCAAGTATCGTTCAAAGAGTCAGGCGATCGCTATTTAATGACGAATATATTAAAAGCTATCTCGGAAACAAACCTCAATGGATTTTAGATTTTAGAACTGTAACAAAACTTTAATCACACCCAAACCGGAGTTTTAGAAAAAATTAATGCGGATACCGTGACAATTGGCAATGCTGTAGCCTAAGATCGCCTTAAATTGTCAGTAAGCTGTCGCGCATTTAAATTGTATATTCTCCGCGGGCGGGACGCCCACCCCACAAGACTTTGATTTTTTTTGACAGACAATTTAAAGGCTGCAACAGTTTATCATCTCAAGGCAAGGGTGAAAAATGGCAGATATCAACGGCACGATGATGCAATATTTCCACTGGTACATGGACGATCGAGGAACCCTGTGGGATGAGGTGAAAAACCAAGCTAAACAATTAGCAGATGCTGGTTTTACGGCAATGTGGCTGCCCCCTGCTTACAAAGGAATGGGCGGGAAAAGCGACGTTGGATATGGGGTGTACGACTTATTTGATTTGGGAGAATTCAACCAACAAGGTTCAATTCGCACCAAATACGGTACTAAGCAGCAATATTTGGATGCGATCGCAGCCCTGCACAAATCTCAGATCCAAATCTATGCCGATGTAGTTATCAACCACAAAATTGGTGCAGATGCAGCAGAGATATTTAAGGCAACTCCTTATCCTCACCACAATCGGCTAAATCCCAAAGGTAGGTTGCAAGAAATCAAAAGCTACACCAATTTTAACTTTCCCGGACGCAAAGGTAAATATTCCCAATTTGAATGGCACTGGTGGCATTTTGACGCAGTAGACTACAACGAATACAATCCAGACGATCGCGGTACAGTCTATTTGGTAGAAGGGAAATTTTTTGATGACTATGTTGCCCTAGAAAATGGCAATTTTGCATATTTAATGGGGTGCGATCTGGATTTCCAGGATCGATGGGTAAGAGATGAAATTACACGCTGGGGTAAGTGGTATCTCGACACAACAGGTGCCGACGGTTTCCGTATAGATGCAATCAAGCACATATCGTCTTGGTTTTTTCCGGAATGGTTGGATGAATTGGAACGATATGTTGGCAAAGATTTGTTTGTTGTCGGTGAGTATTGGGCACCAAATATCGATATCCTGCACTGGTATGTCGGTTCAGTTAAAGGCAAAATGTCAGTTTTTGATGTGCCGCTGCATTACAACTTTTATTACGCCAGCCAACAGGGCGGTAACTACGATATGCGGCGCATCTTAGACGGTACAATGATGCAGCAGCAACCGACTCATGCAGTAACCTTTGTCGAAAACCACGACTCCCAACCGCTGCAAGCACTTGAATCTGTGGTAGAACCCTGGTTTAAACCTCTTGCTTATGCGATTATTCTCTTGCGAAGAGAAGGTTATCCCTGCGTTTTCTACGGCGATTATTACGGTGCAGAATATGAAGATTGGGGGCGCGACGGCAATCGGTATAAGATTGTTATGCCCTCTCACCGATCGCTAATTGACAAGTTTCTCCATGCTCGCAAACACTTCGCCTACGGCCCTCAATATGACTATTTCGATCATTGGAATACCATTGGCTGGACGAGATTGGGCAATGGGAAACATCCACAGGCAATGGCAGTAATTATGAGTGACGGCCCCGAGGGTTTCAAGTGGATGGAAGTTGGTAAACCTCATGCTAAGTTTGTGGATTTAACAGGGCATATTCAGGAACCTGTTTCTACTAACGAGTGGGGTTGGGGCGAGTTTCGCTGTCAAGGGGGTTCAGTATCCGTATGGGTTCAGGAATAAGAGCGGTTTGTAGTAATCTCATTGTCTATCTGTAAGGTGCGCCGAAACGCACCCTACAAAAATTAATTAATCGGTAGTACCGGTTTGCAGCGACTCTTTAGCAGTCTGCGTCCACTCTGAGTGGAAGAATTCGCCGCGCGGTTTGTCGGTGCGTTCGTAGGTGTGAGCCCCGAAATAATCCCGCTGAGCTTGCGTGAGATTTTGCGGCAATCTTGCGCGCCGGTAGCTGTCGAAATAGTCCAGCGACGCGCTAAAGGCTGGTACTGCAATTCCTAGTGTGCTAGCAGTAGCCAAAACCTCCCGCCAAGCTGATTGGCGATCGAGAATGCTCTGTTTGAACTCCGGCGCTAACAGCAAATTCGGCAACGCGGGATCGTCCTTGAAAGCTGTTTTAATCTTGTCCAAAAATCCAGCCCGAATAATACAGCCACCCTTCCAAATTCGGGAAATTTCGCTCAAACTTAAGTCATAGTTGTACGACTTCGAGGCCGCGCTCAAAAGTGCCATACCTTGCGCGTAGGAGCAAATCTTCGAGCAGTAAAGCGCATCCCGGACTTTGTTCACAAACTCTTTAGTATCGCCTTCGTACTTGCCGCTAGGCCCCGTCAGTGCTTGGGAAGCTTTAACGCGCTCGTCTTTGTAAGAAGACATGATTCTAGCATTCACAGCAGCGATAATTGTGGGAATGCTCACGCCCAATTCCAAAGCACTCATGACAGTCCAGCGCCCGGTACCTTTTTGGCCCGCTGCGTCCATAATTACCTCAACTAAGGGTTGCTTAGTTTCCGGGTCAATGTACTTGAAAATGTTAGCCGTAATTTCAATCAAAAACGAGTTGAGTTCGTCTGTGGTATTCCATTCGGCAAAAACTTCCTGCAACTGCTTGCCGTCCAATCCACCAACGTTTTTGAGCAAATCGTAGGCTTCAGCAATGAGCTGCATATCCCCGTACTCAATGCCGTTGTGAACCATCTTCACGTAGTGACCGGCGCCGCCAGGGCCGATGAATGTGACGCAGGGGCCGTCATCTACTTGAGCGGCAATTTTGGTGAGAATTGGCTCTAGTAGGCCGTAAGCTGTTCGCGTACCGCCGGGCATCAAGCTAGCACCGTTGAGCGCGCCTTCTTCCCCGCCGCTGATGCCCATGCCGACAAATCCCAGTCCGATCGATTCTAAATCTTTGGTGCGGCGTTCGGTGTCGTCGTATAGCGAGTTGCCGCCGTCAATAATCATGTCGCCCGGTGACAGCATGGGTTTGAGCTGGTCGATGACCGCATCTACGGGTTTCCCAGCTTGCACCATGACTAAGATTCGGCGCGGGGTTTCTAGGGCATCGACGAATTCTGTCAGAGTCTTAGTGCCTACAATGTTCTTGCCGGGGGCGCGCAGGGCCATGAAGTCGTCGGTTTTGGCTGCTGTGCGGTTGTACACAGCTACGGAGAAGCCTCTGCTTTCGACGTTGAGTGCTAGGTTCTCGCCCATCACTGCTAGACCGATTAAACCAAAATTTTGCTTTGTCATGCTAATAACCCGCTGGTTTTTCCCGCTTGATGATAGGTTTGCGAGAGAGGAAAGCGAGGCGGGGTGTAGCGCTTTCCTGTGGACAGAAAGTATCGGACAATAGACCTATGAAGTTTAAGCTAACATCTTGCACCATTGTCAATCAGTCTTTCACGGGCGGGCAGGATGCCCACCCCACAAGCAAATTTTCTCTTTGCTTCACAGGCATCTTGCCTGTTGTCGATCGCGGTGCAAGATGTCAGTTTAAGTGTATTTTTATATTCTAAAAATTGATGTTTGGTGAATCAGTAGGGTTTTTTTAAGATTTAAGGGATATTAATGACGCGGGCAGGTGATGATAAGGCAGGTATTATGTCGATCGCAGTAACGGTAGATACAAACAAGCGGACATTTTAAGGAAAATTGAGGAGACTGTTGTAACTATGGAAGATTTGCAGTATCTGGCTGCTTGGGTGAAAGAGCAACACGCTCGGGAGTATATTTTGACTTGGCTGCTGAGTCAACAGGGGCTGTGGTGGTCTGATGGGGATATTTATCAGGCCGTTTTGCAAAAGTCGGGAAAGCTTTTGAAAGCTTACGTGCAAAAAAGGCAAGCGGGAGAGTTATTTGAGGGAATTTCTGAGAAGTTGGTGGGAGATGAGAATTGGGATGATTTGGTGGTGAGTTTGGCGCGAATTGTTGCTGTTTATCAAGAGGAATTGCTGAAGTTGCAAGAGCGGGATCGCCGGGGTGATGGGCTAAAAAAAAATTTGATTAGCCAACCGTTGACTGGAGATTCTTTGTCGCTTTTGGAGGTCCAGCAAGCTTTGCCCGATCCTTATGCGGATACGCTGACGGGGAGATAATTTGCGATCGACTTTTCGGAGGCACAAGAATCTCAGAAACCGGGTTTCTTCCTATATCTCTCGTACTCAACCAAAAATTGTCGCAGAAACCCGGTTTCTCGCCACGCAGTGAATCCCAAAAACCGGGTTTCTTCCTATATCTCTCGTACTCAACCAAAAATTGTCGCAGAAACCCGGTTTCTCGCCAGCCAACTAAAGAAAATGGATCGAGATTCAAGGGTTGAGAATAGGTGTAATATCTAGAAGAAATCCGGGAAGTACATCTTCACCCGAAAGTGTAGGCGGTTGGTCAAAAGAGAAATTAATAACTTCTGCTACCTCTTCAGACAACCGATAGATTTCTACTAAAGGCGTTTGGGGGTCAATTAGCCAACCTAAGCGACAGCCGTTAGTTTGATAATACCGCATTTTACCCCGCAATGTTTCTAGGGAATCAGTTTGCGATTCCCTACGGGATAGCTTCGCTTCACGCAATTCTATTACAAAGTCCGGGCACAGGGGAGGAAATTTGCGCTTATCTTCTGCGGATAATGCTTCCCAACGTTCTAGAAGTACCCAAGCAACATCAGGGGAACGCTTCGCACCGTTGGGTAATTGAAAGACAGTGGAAGAGTCAAAGACTTTTCCCAATCGAGTCTGACGATTCCACAAATTTAGGTCTGTAGTCAAATCGGAATTTCTGATGCCACTTTCGCCGCCTGTTGGAGGCATAATAATTAGTTCTCCTTCGGGGGTTTGTTCTAATCGCCACTCTTCATTAGCGATGGACAATTGATAAAATTGTTCGTCGGTTAAAGCGACGGCTGCAGGTAGGTTGAGAGTTATAGTTTCCATCGTTGATATTATCGCCAACTAGGTTGGTTTTATTATAGCTCGCACTTTCTGACAATTTTCTCAAAAAGATCGCACGATCAGAAACCGGGTTTCTTCCGATATTTCTCGTACTCAGCCGCAAATTGTCGCAGAAACCCGGTTTCTCGCCACCCAGCTAATCCCAGGAACCGGGTTTCTTCCGATATTTCTCGTACTCAACTGAAAATTGTCGCAGAAACTGGGTTTCTCGCCACCTAACGAGAGAAATTAGATGGCAAATCCGCGATAACTTATCACAATCACCCGCGCCCAATTCCCCACGCTAACCCACAAGTCCGCCGGGGGTTGAAAACCCCCGTCTCATAGCAAAAGTCCTCTCAAAGAGGACTGAAAGAAACATTTTTGAACAAGCATTGCAATATCTCCCCAGTCGGTTTCAACTGAGATATTGCACCATTATCAATTAGCCGTAGGGGCGGGTTCGCCAACAGCCTTAAAGCTTGCAAATAGGTTCTATAAACCCGCCCCACCCCACGAAAAATCCTCTTATTTATATTGCTGCAAGATGTCATTTTCAACCGACTTTCGCTATGAGACAGGGGTTTTAACCCCTGGCGGACTGTTGATTTCACTCTAAATATAGCTACTAGCTTGACGGGTGAACATTGAGCAGTAAATTCCGTTTGATGCGATCAATTCGTCGTGAGTTCCTATTTCTGCTATTTTACCGTTTTCCATGACGGCGATGCGATCGGCAATTTTGGCCAATCCCAATCTGTGACTGATGACTATTGTTGTTTTCCCGGCGGCTATTTGGCGGAAGATGCTGTAAATTTCGTGTTCTGTCTTGGGGTCGAGGGCGGCGGTTGGTTCGTCAAAAATGAGCACTTCGGCTGTAGAAAGCCGCATTAAGGCGCGGGCGATCGCAATTCTTTGCCACTGTCCCCCCGATAAGTCGATGCCGTCTTCTAATTGTTTCCCCAACGGTGTCTCTAAACCTTGCTCTAAACTGTTGACTTTAGCTGCAATTCCTGCTTCAGAAATAGCTTCGTTAATTGCGGTGTCATCCGATAGGGAAAGCAAGTCGCCGAAACCGACGTTTTCGCGGACTGTGGAGGGGAAACGGGCGTAATCTTGCATGACTACGGCGATGCGCGATCGCACGTATGCTAGAGAGTACGATCGCAAATCTTTGCCGTTCCAGGCGATCGTACCACTTGTGGGGTCGTACAGGCGACCGAGGAGTTTGCCAAGAGTGGTTTTACCCGCGCCATTTTCACCAACAAGCACTAGCATTTCACCCTGATTAATGGTTAAGTTGATATTTGCAACCGTACTTTTATTGCTGCCGGGATAGCAGAAAGATAAATGCTTAATCTCGATGCCAATTTTATCTTTTGTGGGGGGGGAATCTTGCCCGCCTTCTGGTAAACTAGGCAGGCGAGATGCTACATCTCCAAGCGGAGACTGCAATTCTGGTTTGAGTTCTAACAGTTGAAAAATCGGACTAACACCGAGAGAGATATCGTACAAATTAGCATAATTGCCTATAAGTAATTGCAAACTTTGCTCCACCTGAACAATCAAACCCGAATAAAGCGCCAAATCTCCCAAAGTATAGCGACCACCCAAAGCTCCCATTACCACATAAACAAATGGCAAAGCTACTCCGATTCTACTAAAGACTGACCACAAAAGTAAAACAATTGCTCCTTTTTTTCGGATTTGCTGCATCTCGCTAAAAAACTGCAAAAACTGACCCTGCCAGCGTTTGAGCCAAAGTTCCTGCAACCCAAACAAACGCAATTCTTTAGCGTATTCTTCCCCCGTCAAGACTCTAGCGGATAAGTTCATTTCACGAGTTATTTTAGCTTGCTTTCTTTGAACTCTCCAGATGATTTTGCTATATTTTCTTTGGATGTAAATTGAGGGGCAGGATGAAATCAACATCAGCACTGGCACCCACCAAGCTATCGCAGCAGCAAGGCCTATCGATGGAATAAATATAAAAATTCCGGTGACTGTCATGCTGATGGTAAAGGCTAGTTGCTGTATTTTGAATACTCCCGTTTTGGCTAGTTCGACAATATTTAATAGTTCGGGGTTTTCAAAGAGGGCAATATCGTCGAAATTGGCGACTTTTTCGATGACTTTTCCTTCGACAAAGCCTTGAACGCGATCGCGCAAAGATGTCGAGACAAAAGAGCCCATTGTGTCTAGGGCATCGCCGACTAACCTGAGACTTAAGACTCCGGCAATACTCCACAGCAATATTGGCCGGGAAAGCATCAAAGCAAAGGGCTGTGCTGTTTGGGTTTGCGATAGCAACCGAGATACTTCATCAATGATTAATTTATCTAAAAAAAGCACGGCAGATGGGGCAGCACCGCCGATGATGTTGAGTATTATTAAATTTCGGAGTTCTATTGGTGCGGCTTTGATTATCAGGTCCAGGCTGCGCCACAGAGCTTGGAATGTGGTAATTTGGATGGGTTGCATAATTCAATCGCAATAATTTTATTTGTTCATCTCCTCCTGCTGTATTATAACAGTAGTCGTCAAGTAATATAGTTCGCTAACAATTAGGCCGCCAGGGATTTAAATCCCTGTCTCATAGCTAAAGTCCTCTAAAGAGGACTGTTGGTTAATATTTAGAATTTGAGTTGGTTAGCTTCGTTTGAACAGGAGTGCCTCTCAATATGTACAGGATTTACATCAAGTCTGCTAGGCTGTTTCTTCAGTCCACTTAAGTGGACTTGAGCTGTGAGACGGGGGTTTTAACCCCCGGCGGGTTAGTGGGAAAGCGGCAAATATCAAACTATCCAAATGTCAAACGCCGCACCGTACCGTCATCTGTAAATCGTTGTTCGCCAACGCCAACAACTTCCACAATAACTTCGCGTTCAGAAATCGAAAATTGACCCTCGCGCGCGGCAATTTCAACGATGATTTTTTCCCCTTCCAAATACACCTTGTAATTAGTCGTAGCCCAGACACCTTTTTGGTGTTCAAAACTGTGTCCGTCGTCCTCATAAAGCGTCCATTCACCGCTTCCGGGCCAAATTCGCATTTTTAATGACTCAAGCGGTTCTTCGCTCACAAATTGCCTCACAGGTGCGATCGCAATTATGCCCCCTCCCCGCACGTAAAGCGGCATTCTCTCCAAAGGTGCATAAGCTAAAATGTGCCTCGGGCCCTGATAGCATTCACCCGTCCACCAATCGTACCAAGTACCCTCGGGCAAATACACGGCGCGGTGTTGAACTCCCGGGCGGTAAACAGGTGCAGCCATCAGCGACGGGCCGAGTAATACTTGATCGTAAAGGTGATAAGTTGCCCGATCGCGCGGAAAGTGATATAGTAGCGGTCGCAAAATCGGCGTTCCCGTCGTCGCTGCTTCCCAAAACAACGTGTAAAGATAAGGCAACAACTGATAGCGCAAATTGATGTATTCGCGGCAAATCTTCTCCGTGCGATCGCCAAAAACCCACGGTTCGTGCTGCGCCGTACTCATCGCCGAATGACCGCGCATCAAGGGATACAGCATCCCCACCTGCATCCACCGCGCGAACAGTTCAGCCGTTGCATTCCCCGCAAAACCGCCGATGTCGCAACCGACAAACGCCACGCCGGAAAGCCCCATATTGCAAAGCATTGGTAGCGACATTTCTAAGTGTTCCCACTGCGATTGATTGTCGCCCATCCACACCGAGGAGTAACGCTGAACGCCCGCAAAACCCGATCGCGTCAGCACAAAAGATCGATCGTTCGATCGCACTTTTTGCAACCCCTCAGCACAAGCTTTCGCCATCATCAACCCATACAAATTGTGGGTTTCAGCGTGGGTGGCGCGATCGGATTCCGGGCCTTGCGGTGTATCCAGGGGAAAGCTGATGTGTTCGCCGCCGTCGCCAAAAGGCCGTTCGGCGATCGCAGGTTCGTTCATGTCGTTCCAAATCCCCGCAATCCCAACATCTGTCAGGGTTTTGTGCAATTCGCCCCACCACTGGCGCACCTCCGGCCGCATAAAGTCGGGAAACACCGCTTTGTCCGGCCAAACGTAACCGTGGAATAGCTTTCCCTCGGCGGTGCGGACGAAATAGTCATTCTCCACACCCCGATCGAATATTTCATAATCTGCTTCCGGTTCGTACTTGACACCGGGATCGACAATCGTGACCACCTTAAAACCCGCTGCTTTCAAGTCTGCAATCAGTTTCGCCGGATCGGGGAAACGCTTCGGGCTCCAGGTAAAAACGCGGTAGCCGCGCATATAGTCGATGTCGAGGTGGATGACATCGCAGGGAATCGCCCGATCGCGAAATTCCTTCGCCAACTCCCGCACAACGTCCTCGGATTCGTAGCTCCAGCGGCATTGGTGGTATCCCAGCGCCCATTTTGGCGGAAGTGGCATCCGGCCGGTTAACTGCGTGTAGGTGGCGATAATTTGGGCGGGTTCCGGGCCGTAAATGATGTAGTAGTCGAGTTCCCGGCCTCTGGTTTCCATCCGCAAAACCCCCGGTTGTTCGGCGCCGATGTCGAATTGACTCCAAAATGTCGTGTTGAAGAAAATGCCGTAAGCGCGATCGGGATTCAGGGCGATGTAAAATGCGATCGCCTGGTACATTTCATCGGTGAGGGAATTGTAGTCGAGGGAGTCGGTTGTCCAGTTTGTCTTGACTTCGGAGAGTTTGTCGAGAAAGCCGGTGCGTTCGCCGAAACCGTAGAAGTGCTCGTCTGCTTCGATGCGCTTCCAGCCTGCGGTTGCACCTGCGCGCCATCCCATACTGCGATCGCAGTCGCTAGCAAAGGGTTTTCCCGATTTGTCAAAGCATTCGAGTGCAGGGCGAGATCGCTTGACAGAAATTAATATTTGTGATGTTTCAATTTCTATTTTTTCGTCTGTTTCTCGCACTTCAAAGGGTATAATTTCCCACTCTTCGTCAGCGAGGGTTATTGAGTACGATCGGCTTTTGAATTCACCTGTCGGGGACATTCGCACTCGGATTAAATTCGGTGCGAGGATGCTGATGTTTAGGGAAGTTTCGCCGCAATTAAAGTGAATTGTGCGATCGCTCTTACTTATAGATTGTACTGAGCCGATCGTTGACCAAGGCTGTTCAGTTTTTTGGAGTTTTCCGAAGTATTGTGGCATATGCGATTTTAGGTTCCCGTTCCTAACTATAATGCCAGTAGAGGGCGAAAGCTCGCTCTCTCTTAGGTTAGAAGCAATAAAGCGCGATCGGCTCCTGGTTCAGTTTCTCAGTTTGCTAAAATTATTTCAAAAACTTATGCGATCGCGTCTACAGAATGAAGCTAGACATAGAAAAGCTGTTTGCGGTAGTTGACAGCCATATTTGGTAAATTATACCGCAGTTGTGATATAATTTACCCAATGACTGAGGTGAACTTTGACTAAAAAGCAATCGGAGTAGAGTTTAACACGCAAAATATGTAGAAGGTTATTTCCGAAACACACTATGCTCAGAATTGCGTTGAGTAAAATAAATTAGGTAGTCGAGTATTTTGGATGGTGCAAGATATGGCGGAAAGTCAATTCTATAAGCAGCTCCAAGAAGGAATCTCCAGATGGTTAAAGTTTGGAGAAAAATCTGGATTTACAGAATTAGAGTCTGCAACAGTTGTATTAAGTAGCGTTTTAGGCAAACGGTCAGAGAATCAAGACCGCGCAATTTTTCTGAGAGTAAAGTTTGAAAAATCCCGCAAACCTTCTATTGCAGCACTCGTACTTTGTGATGGGATGGGGGGTATGGTGAATGGTGGGGAGTGTGCAAATCTGGCAATAAGTACATTTGCTGCATCTTTAGTACATAGCAATGCCTCTACGTTGATCGAGAAACTCGAAGTGGGTATACACGACGCTAACGAGGCTGTTTATAACGCTTTCCAAGGAAAAGGGGGAGCAACTTTGTCAGCAGTAATCTGTAATGAAACGAAAGATTGGGCCGCAGTAAACGTAGGAGATAGTCGAATTTATGGCGTACTCAATAGCGGTGTAGTAGAGCAACTTACGATTGACGATACATTGGAAAAACAACTTGCAGCTTTAAATCTTCCTTCTCCCCCGCCTGAATTTAGGCAATTATTGCAGTACGTTGGTATGGGAGAAGGCATTGAGCCGCGACGTGTTGAATTAAAACCATCTTCTGATATGAAATGCTTGCTTATTACGTCGGATGGTGCTCACGGCATTCCTGAGAACATATTTCATTCATTAGTAAGCTATGCAGAAAGTCCCAGAGAAGTTGTTTCTAGACTGACCGCTCTTTCAGAATGGTTGGGTGGCAAGGATAATTCTACAGTAGCGGCTTTAACTATTGGAAAAAATTTATTTTCAAGAAATGAAGAATCTGATTTAAGTTATCTTGAAATTTGGAGCATCCCCGGAAAAGTAGAATTTTTTAGTATCAAAGCTGCACAAACTGATGCTCTTCCAGATAAATCCTTAAATACTCCAGATGCCAGTGCCTCGGGAGTTGAGGAACCTCTTAAACAAGAAAAAATCCCACTGCCGAAGAAGCAACCAAAGAAAAAGAATCAAGACAATGCTCAAAAGATAGAGTTCAATGGTGTAAACAGTAACAAAACTAATGGCGGTAAAGGTGAAGTTGACAAGCCAGTACCCCAACTAAATATTGAGTTTTCTGAGGAGAATTAGTTGTTATGTCAAGTGGCATCCCGTCTCGTTATGTTCCGACAGGAAAAGTGCTTAGGGGTGGAATGGGAGAAGTTTTGGTCTGTCAAGATACGAATCTTGAGAGGCAAGTTGCCATTAAGTTCATTCAAGATGTTAGAGCTCAGCGCCGACTCTTTGATGAGCTAGCTGCATTACAAAAAATTCGCTCAAAGCATGTCGTTCAAATCTTTGATGTTTTCCTAAATGAAGCTGATAGACGAGTTGGGATCGTCCAGGAATATGTTTCTGGTGATGACTTACAATCTTTTGCAGATCGGAATTCCTTGTCGAGAGATGAATATCTGAAGGTTCTCTATCAGATATCCTCGGGAATTAGTGATATTCATGCCCAAGGCTTAATTCATAGAGATATTAAGCCTAACAATATGAAGTTTGACCAGGCAAATATTATTAAGATATTTGATTTCGGTTTAGCTAGGTTTTCAGGTAAAGACGACTCAACTGTGGGATTTATTGGAACTGAGGGTTTTGCAGCGCCTGAATTATATAGATCGGGATTTGTTCCGTTTACGAATGCTGTTGATACATATGCTTTTGGTATTACTGCGTGGTATCTCTCTGGGGAGGAAATCCCAAACGCTTTGTTAAGAAGGCCACCTCATCTTGCAACTATTCCAAGTTTTTCTTCTATTCCTTTGGGTATTCCTGATGCAATTGTTAAGGTACTCGATCGCACCCTAACTGCCGATGCAAGTGAGAGACCTGCGATGTCAGAAATCAAGGATATTCTTGGTAATTATCTTCTGCATGGCAAACATCGTGGACTACTTGTATACGAAAGCGAGACATATACGCTGGAAACAATTAATCAGCGCGTAAAACTGGATGTTACCAATTATGGTTCTATCCACATTAAATATGACGGCTTTAACTTCTTAGTTGATGCAGTGAATGGCTCAGTTTTTGTCAACAATCAGCTAGTAGAAAAAGGTCAAGCTCTTCCTAAAAGTTGCGTCATCACACTAGGAGATAATTTTGGTAAGAGACGCAGGTTATTTCTGACTTTTGACATATCTAATCCAGAGGTTGTTTTATGACGGAAAATCACATTCATAATATCGGCGATCTAGTAGATAATCGTTATGAGATCCTTCGCTTTGTCGGTGAAGGCGGGATGCAGCAAGTCTATTGTGCAAGAGATTTAGTGCTTGGCAGAGAAGTAGCTCTTAAATTGCCTAAAAATTCATCAGCAAAAAAGAGGTTTAAGCGAAGTGCTGTGGTCAGTGCAAAAGTTAATCATCCAAATGTAGCAAAAACATTAGATTATCTTGAAACTGACTCATCGCCTTATTTAGTAGAAGAGTTTATTACAGGAAAAGATCTTAAAGAAGGGTTATTACAGCAATTAGGTATCGTCGATCCATATCTCACTGCTAAGATTCTTCATTACTTAGCTAAGGGTGTTGCAGCTTCGCATAATGCAGGTGTTATTCATCGAGATCTGAAGCCAAGTAATGTGATGTTTTCAGGCGATTTCAATCTATCAGAGATTAAAATCACCGACTTCGGTATAGCTAAGATGGCTGAGGAAGAGATTGTAAATGCTGTTGAGGGTGGTGAATCTTCAACAAGTGCTTCCGCTACAGTCATGGGAGCCTTACCATATATGGCACCTGAAATGATTCGAGAGGCTCGCAAGGCAGGTAAGCCATCAGATATATGGGCGATTGGAGCAATGATTTATGAATTAATGAGCGGTCAAAAACCCTTTGGTTTTGGATTAAATGCGGTTCCCACTATCCTTGCAGCTATTCCACCCCAAAAACCTGGCTATATTGATAAAAATCTACAGTTTCAGTCCCTCGGCAATGAGTTGTATACACTAATCCTTGAATGTTTGAATCTGCATCCAGAAGCTCGCCCTACTGCCGATGAGCTAGTACAACGGTGTGAAAAACTTTGCTATCCAGTTGTTGAGCGTCAAATTGGCATATGTAATTATTTACATTCAAATTATGATTGGGGATTTATTCAAAGTGATGGTGGAGGCACTATCTTCTTCCATTTTGATAGTATCTATGGCAATAAACCAACTGTCGGGAGTCGTGTTTGTTTTTCGGCATTTCCAGGTTTACCATATCCACGTGCTCATCCTGTTGTCTTAATCCAGGGTGTAAATACAAATCCATGAAATGTGAATCTAACAACTACGTTGCACCGAATCGCGTTTGAGCATCGATCCTACCCGGCGAACAGTGAGGCGAGTATTTGGGAAAACGGTTTGTTCTCCCATGATATTTGACTCACTGACTAAACGCTTTTGCCAATCTTTGAAGCATGGAATTGTCTCCGACAATTCACTGGCGAGATCGCTTTACGGAAATTAATATTTGTGCGGTTTCAATTTCTATTTTTTCCTCGGTTTCTCGCACTTCAAATGGTGTAATTTCCCACTCTTCGTCAGCGAGGGTTATTGAGTGCGATCGGCTTTCTACCCCCCCTTGCCCCCCCTTACTAAGCAGGGTGGATTAATTGTCAAAAGAGTAAACCAGTGGGGCTAGGCTATTTGCTGACGACCACGCGCCAGATTTAATTGGTTTATCTTGATGAGATAAACCGAAAAGTAATTCGCTAACATATTCAAGTTGATTGGC
>NZ_JAUBTB010000125.1:0-16043 GCF_036704965.1 Microcoleus sp. F10-B2
GCATAATATTCCTTTTAAATGTGTGTGATTTGTGACGCTCCGACGACCACTTCATCATACCCTAGTTCAGCAACGCCCCATTCTTTATATATTACAGGACTTACGCAGGCACAGTACATATTAACTTTGCCCCCGCCTTGTTAATGGCTTTTTTTATTTCTTTTCTCTTGTGAATACTATAGTTTTCCATCATACACAAGCACCTTTCCAGAGTTTTGGTACGAGTTTTCTGTTGATAAAAGCCTCGAATGTAATTCCATATATTCCGCTTTAAGTCCCCTTACCTTCCCCGCTATCGTCGCACAAAGATGACAAAACAACTGCGGGTTCTGCACTATATATAGCGTGCTTGCGTAAGTCCTGTTTCATCCCGACAGAGTTGCCCTAAAACAAAAGTGAATGCAGGAAGTCGAATTTGTATGCCACCTTCGACCACATGAAATTCTCCACCAGACGTGGCAATCAGCAGATCGACTCCGCAGAACTCACCATAGCAATTCTCGATCTTTAAAGCTTTCTCAAATACTGGTTTGGCTCCTAGGTTCATAGCCACAAAGAGCGGCAGAGCAAAAGCAGGATCGTGAATGAGTACACACCAAAGACCATTATTCCTAGAGCATAATAAAGTGCGGACTCCATTCTGAATGAGTCTGTTTTGAAATCTAATTTCGGCCAACTCTCGAATCAGTACAAAGGTTGGGTGGGTTTGGCTGTAGGGAGCCAAAGATTTTCGGTTAATCGGACCAAACTCCCCAACACATGCAGGGTTATTAAACATATCTTCCCGCACGTAGCAATCATGGCCAATCCACTCTCCTGTATCCTCTCGTTGATACTTCCCCAGTGCCCCACAAAACTCCTGCTCCGTTCCTTGATAGATAGAAGGTATTTGAGGTCCTAGAATCAAGCAAGCTAGAGCAAAGTGGAGACGGACTCGAGCATCGTCTTGGTGTGGTAGACGACTCGAAAACTCATGAAATATTCTAGTTGTGTCTTGGTTATCCAAGAACATAATATTGTTTTTCCAACCAGCATAATATGCCTGTGATGGAGCAAGAAAACCACAAAAATAATCTGCTAGACCCCCTAACCAATTTCCATCAGTAAGAGAGTGCTTGATGTTATAATAGGTTGGGTAGTCTATCAGATTAGAAAATTTCGCACCATTGTATGCTGTTAATTCTTCGTGGGTGCTTCCAGCGTGTTCGGCTATCTGAAGAAACTGCTTTTTGCCCAGGTAGGTAGTGTACCTTGATATCTCTTCAACGCAAGGCTTCCAGAAGTCCAGACCAATGTGACGTGCCGAATCGTATCGAAAGCCATCAATGTCCGTTTCCGCAATCCAATACTTGAGGTGGTCAATCAGCAGAGTTTGAACGTAGCTTGTCTCTGTTCGCCAATCTTCCAAGAAGCCAAATAGTCTTTGATTCACCATATCGGTGTATTCAGGACCGTGGAAAAGTGAAGTGTTCTGTACTTCTATTGGAAAGGGCATTACAGCGGTGTCATCGCTTTGCAAGTATTTGAACTCCCCTCCGGTCGGACCCCCATACTGCTCCCACTGAATACTATCCGCGATGTGATTGTTAACGACATCTAAAATCACAGCGATGTCAGCTTCATGAGCTTTAGCAACAAGCTCGCGCAGACACATGAGTGTACCCAGACGCGGATCGACCATCAACAGGTGGATGGGATGATAGCCGTGGTAGCCGTCAGCAGCGTTGACATACACAGGGCTGAGAATAATTGCTCTTATTCCCAATGACTGCAAGTATTCTATTTGCTCGATCGCGCCACGAATTGTTCCACCATGACTGGCATATGGACAACAGGGATCGTAATTGACTGCACCTAGACCAGTGCCATTGAATGCCGAACTCCGAGCAAATCTATCGATGATTATGGTGTAAAACAGACGTGTATTCCAATCTTGCGGGCTGGCTGTCATTTCAATTTGTGGTGTTGGTCCATACACAGGCTGATTGTTCGCAAATCCCAGAAACCCTGATTGGATCTCAGCCATTGACCGAGGTGCTTCATCACATACAATAACAAAACGCGATCGCACACTTGTATGCTCCGAACCAAACATATCAACATAACCCAGCTTGTATCGATATCCTCCCCCGCTACTTATAGGTGGTAGGTTGACCGAAAAAATTTTGAAGCCATTTTCTACAAAGCCTTCAGTAGGTGTCGTAATTCGACCTGAATCGCAATATCCTTGTCCATCATTTAACTCATAAGCTATTTGTCCACAATGTGGATGATTAGATAAGGCGACACCAAATTTGATGCGGATTTTCTCGTCACTCCTAAACACCCAGGTTAATGGTGCAGTACCTGGTTCAAGATGTACTTCACAGTATTCTTCAAAGTAGCGCATACGGTGGGTTGAAAAATAATTTCAAATATGATACCGTTTTAAGTGCCACAAGGAAAAAATGTTTTGCTGCTGAGTAAGATCCGTTGGAAAGATTGATTGCGATCGTCACGATCGCCGATAATGTCGAGACTCCCGTGTTCGTTACCTATGTTACGCAGATGCTAGCGCCACAATTGTCGTCGGGGGCGATCGTAGTTATAGATAACCTCAAATTATATTATGCTATCTGTGTGCAAGCCGCGATCTTTTGCGGTAGGCGCCTGAACCTAATTGCTCCGATTCACTAATTAGTCATGTCACCTAGTAACATGACCCATTAGAGCGGGCATTTTGTAACTATCAACTTGGATTAGATATGGATAAATATAATTTGGAAAAAATTTACGGTTTTGATTATCTTAGAGCTATTTGCTGTATAATCGTTGTTGGTCTACATACAAACATATTCAGCTTCTTGTTAAGCTATAAGAGCTTAAGTAACATTATTCTGTATAACATATTTTGTTTGGCAGTTCCCATATTTTTTCAAATTTCTTTGATCTTGTTCTTTTTAAGCAGGCAAACCCAGAAAAATTACTTTTTCAAAAAAATTATAAGAATTATAAAGCTTTATATTTTTTGGGGGGTAATTAGTCAAATATATCTTTTAGCGATCAATGAAATTTCTGTCAATCAGTTAATTAATTTAATTGATATTAGAAAGCTTATAGTTTTTATTATGACAGACGGATATTCTAACCCATTTTATTTTTTCTTTTCTTTACTATTTTTAACTACTTTAGCTGAATTATTTGCTTATTATCTTGATAAAACTAAAATAAACAATGCACTAATATGTTATTCGGCTTTAATATTTTCTTGTATAATTGTTTTTCTTTTGCCTTTAAGTGTGATGTTTTTTGGTAATAAATTTGCTCTGCTAGCGCAACACTTCAATCCTCTAAACTTTACACCTTATATTTTTTCCTCATTTTTAATAAAAAATGAGATATCTCAAAATCAACTAAATAATAATTCCTATATAAATAAAAAACAATTGCTGTTATTAATAATATTTGTTGTTTTTGCTGTTTGTGAATGGTACTATTTAGACTACCCGTTACTATGGGGTGGCTTGAGAGAAGATTCTTTACCAATTGATTCTGAGGATGCTCTACCAGTTTACTCTAGACTATCTTTAATTTTTGGTGCTTGGTTGATTGCCTTAATATTCTTAAAAATTACATCTGAGCCGCATTTTATACTCAAATTATTTTCTGATTTATCATTGGGGATATATTGCGTACATACCTTGTTGGGAATATTGCTTTTAAGATTTTTTCCATCTCTAGCTTATGCTAATGTTTTACAATTCTCTATTATACTTTTATTGAGCACTATGTTGACTAAATTTTTGAAGGGTTTCAAAATACTTAAAGATCTTATATGACGCGCCACGGGTTCCTCGAAAGAATCAACATATCTAGTCGTTATTGCTCAATGGCTAGCCTCGAATTTATCCATTTTCCACAATTGCGAACCCATAGACCAAAACCCTTAGTTTTCAGTACCTTTGACTTTTTCGATGTCACCGTAAATTACTGACAATGGAAAAAGGTTTGCGCGACTGGCTAGAACTTTTGGCAACTAACACGGGTTACGTTCTTTGATTTGGATAAAGTCGAGCTAAAGTAGATATCAGGGAACTAATAACAATCGATTTTTTTGGCAACTATCACCATATCAATTAAATGCAATTTCTTTAACGTTTCATTTTGATTGACTTGGTTTTCAAGCTCCAATATCTCAGCAACACTCTCAATTGGTTTGACTGGTAGATATAGGCGTGCCTGAATTTGCGGGTATTCGATGTATGTGCCGACTTTCATGGTTTTATGAGTATAAAACTCAGAGTGATACGCTTCCCATTTCTCTACCTTAAATAGGGGTGTAGAGGGAATTTGATAATACTCAGATTGCGGTTTGAACTCATCCCCAAATGTCTGTTGTAAAGTAGGATGAAACGGTGTGGCAAGAATGGTTTGGAACAAATCAAAGGGCATGTACCGAATCCCCAGACCTGCAGAATGTCCTTTTTTACAAATCTCAAAAAATTCTTCCCGTGTAATCAGCTTACGAGCACGATCGAACTCTTTCTTTGATTGGAGGTGATAGAGTATGGGCGACTTACTAGCAAAGACGACCAACGAGCCATTGGGTTTCAGAAAGTTGTAAAAGGCAGCAACACTTTCCTGGATAGTGTCTAAAGAAATATGTTCAAAAACATGAGAACAAACTATCAGATCGAAAGGCCCATATTGTTTAATGGCTTGGCTTTCCATCACATCGTTGAGAACCTGGACTTTCTCACTCTTTGGCGGTGATAAATGGATTTGTTCGAGCAATCGATGGTATTCATCGGTTTGCCAAAAGTCATCATCCTTTAACTTTTCAAACAATTGTTGGTCTTTGTCGAGCAGGCAGTTCGCAACCAGTGAAGCGTGAGAGAATCTCCTGCGATCGGGTTCGACCAAAACAATTTTTTTTGCTGCCCACAGACGAGGGAGTAATCTGCCCAATCCACATCCAGCATCTAGAATAACAGCGTCAGACGCGATCGAATCTTCTAAGTTGTTCTCCCAGACTTCCCGATCTCTGGCTTTCCAAGCTTCATGAGCCAGATCGATTACCCGGTGGTAGGGGTCTACAGTGTCGTAAGTTGTGGCAGTAATTTTTTCCATCAAATTCCTTTATGTTCCGTCTTAAAAAATCGCCCGATACTATCTGCCAAGAGTTCATCCTAGGATGACATTGGCTCCAAAACAACTTCTGCGATCGCTCTCTCTTTAGTTTTACTGGGGCGATGAATTTTTTACATCTCTAGCAATTTTGGATCGTACACTAGCTGAGGTTAAACAGGAAGTCTTTAATCCCACATTGAATCACAAAGGCTTCCGCAGTACATATAGCCCTGCATTACGAAACTTTTCTCCTTGCCATGTACCAGATGCCACAGGAGGAATGAATGTGTCGCATAATATTGTGTGACGACACATAAAACCACAGTCGATCAATCGGCAATTCTCGATTGCATAGCTGATGGCATCACGAACTTGGGGGTTGGCGGCATCGTCGATCAAAATGTACCCACCGCGCCCAATATAAGGTATTGTGAGCATAATATCCATCAGGGCACGATCGTAGGTATGGTCTCCATCAACCAGAATTAAGTCGAAAAGCCCTGACAGCCGCGCCGCTTCAATCATTGCCTCCGGCGAATTCTTACTCTCAATGTAGGTAAATTTTTCACCCAAGTACTCGCGCATTGCTCGATCCAGCTTAAAGTGAGGATCGATGCAAACCCCACGAAAATCGTCCAATCCCAAGGCGCGAATCGCCCCCAACACGATCATGGCTGAGCCACCAGCATCAGTTCCTATTTCCAAATAGCGTTTGGGTCCGAGACCGTAGACAAAAGACCAGAGAAAAAGTCGCTGAGCCAGTGGCATTAGTGAGAGCGATTGCTCAACCACAAATAGCTCTTCAGGGATTGTCCACTTCGTAGTTGATTCCACTTGATGTACAATTTGTGGGGCTTTGGCTAAAATATTAGATTGTGTTGGTAATTCTGCCGCAGGCGCTACGCTAGTAAAGTCTTGCTCTACCATATTTATCAAATACTGCTTCATCTGTTCATCAGGTGTCGTACTATTTCCAGTCGTCATTCGATTCTCCTGCCTGTAATTATGTTTAAATTTTGTGAATACAGTAGTTATTTTACCTGAAAAGTTTAACTTTTACTCTTAACGGCTACCTATTTCTAGGTCGTCGGGTCAAGTAGAGCTATTTTTCAAGTCCCCACTCTACCCCGCTTCCGGGTCGGTTGTGGGTTGTTGACTACCCAACTTATCGATTGTCTCATTCTCTACCAATGAGCTATCAATAATTATCAATTCCTCAGTTTTTTCTATCCAAACAAAGTAATTATACAAACTGATTGATGTAATTAAAACGAGCAGCCCTTGTATAATCATCAAAAAACCAATGCCACGCCCTTCGCCAGTTTCAACTAATTTGCCAACAGTATTAGCCAGTGGCCCATCAGCAGATAGCATAGGTTCCAAAATGCGATCGACTAATGGGCTGGCACTGAGATTACCGAAAGCAAAGCCCAAGCCTGTCACTGTGTTGAATAATGAGAGAACACGTCCAAGAACCTTTGGGTGAACGCTATTTTGCCAAATGGCACCGTTAGTGCTTAGAACAATAGGCAAGGTAAAAAACGACAGACAAATACCAAAGGCTATGGTAGGGATCAAGGGTTTTATGCCAGCAATTAGCAAACCTATTCCATTTAATGCCGAAAACAAAAACAGAGGAGAGACAGATTTTGTTCCTCCTCCCCAAATACTCATAACGGTGCTGCCAGCAATCATTCCACACCCAGCAATTGACATTACACTCCCAAATGTGGTAGCAGAAGAAAAGGATAATATCAGCGGATTAATCAAGACTGTAGTCATTCCATTAACAAAAAAATAAATTGTCATGAATGCCAGCAGTATCAGCAAAAAAGAACGAGATGAAATATTTTCCCAGCCGTAAATCAGATCGTTGATGATATTACTTCCCTCATCTGATGTGGTGTTAGTTTCAGGCTGAGGAATCTGAATAAATAGTAGCGTCAACAATCCAAAGACATAGGTAGAAAAATCAATCAGCAGCAAGCCTTGAAGTTGTAAATAGGCGATGAGTACACCAGCAATGACTGGTGCTGCAAGCTGTCCTACCGCTGTGCTAAACTGAATTAAGCCATTGGCTCTCCCAATCTGCTCCCTAGGAACCATCATGGGTAAAGCAGCAGCCTTAGCAGTTAATTGAAAAGAACCGCAGACTGATGTCAAAAATGCAGTCACATAGGTATGCCAGAGTTGTAGATTATTAGTTAGTAGCAGTAAGGCGAGTCCTAGTGTGACAACAGCCGCAGCTAGGTCACTCAAACCAATTATCCATTTTCGATTCCACCTGTCTACCAATGCGCCAACAAAGGGAGTGATTACTACACCTGGTAATGTTGTAAAAAATATAACTAAGCTTACTTGTGTAATGCTATGACTGTTCTGATAAACCCAGATACTTAAGCCAAATCCTGTCAGGCGATTTCCGATTTCAGACACAGACTGCCCAAGCCAGAAGAGGGCAAAATTACGGAATTCTTGAATTAGTTCAATCAGTTGTTTTACATATTGCATGATTTAGTTTAATAAGTGGAAAAGCTTGTTTAAGTTACTGAGGATACGGGAGCATCTCATATTTGTAAAAACACTTCTTCTTGCTCCTTTCTTCTTCCTCTTTCCTCCTGCCTCCTGCCCCGCAGCCTCGGGCCTCAAAACTCCAATTTCTAGCTTGGCTGCTTTCATTGAGATGCTCCCGAGGATACTCTCAGGCCTCACTCTGTTCCATTGGTGAAAAATCTGCTTCCAGAGTTATGACCGCACCTTTTGGTACACCCTCCTTTACCAAACGTTCCTGCCAAAATGCTACTAACTCTGTGAGTTGAACATAAACCAAAGAGCGACGCGCTAAGTGATAGCCTCTGCATCTTTGGTAGAACGGATTGTGCAGCAATTACTTGTCTTATCTTTCTATTATACGATCGGCTCTCCCGAATGTTTGGCGTAAAAAGTAGCTGCTGATCCAATTTTTCTGGAGTGTGAAGGCCCAAAACCTTGATGCAGACAGATTATAAGCTTGCGTTACCACCACAATTACGGGAGAGTCATACCATCTAGCTGCGTAACAGCTTATTGTCAGCTTCGTTAACTCTGCTGCTGCTGTGACTCGGTAGATTGAGCTGACTCTGTATTCTGCTCCTTTGACGCTGTATCATCAGGTTTTTGGATTGGCTTGAGATGAATCTCATTCACCTGATTGATAAAGTTTTCTATTGCCATTTTTGTCATTTGTTGATTTTGGGCTTCGTCGGCTACATCATAGCAACGATAAGCTGGAGTCACTCCTAATACAAATTTCTCCTGTTCCGCTTCTAACAATTCCACACTCGTGTTAGCAGAAATCCAATTCTTCTGAAAAGGAAAGGAGGTAAGTATACTGGCGACTATCGAGGCGACAGCGGGACAAATTACGGGCAGCCACTTGAGCAACGATTGACCTGGTTCCAATTTGTCTACCAATACTAAAATTGGTGTGACTCCCGATAAAACAACGGTTGCCAATTGGAAAGTATAGTAAATATTTCTCGAAGTCTCTAGAATTTTTTTATAATCGTCAATCAACTCCTGGCAATATCGTAAAGCCTTTTCTCTCACCGGGCGATCGGATTGTTATCCGAAACATTATTCGGGTTTAAGAGATAATTATATAGTTCAGCTTTTTTTCGGATCTCTAACTGATTAGCACTATTCCGAGAGTTGTTAGCTAATTGTCTATTGGTCAGGAATAGAAAAATAAAACTAGAGAGAAAAACAGCTCCCAAAATAAAGATAAGTTGATTGTCTGGAAAAACTCTGGTAAGGAGGCATACACCAACAAAAGCAGCTAAGGATAAATACTCACTAATTTTCAGGAAAGATAACATTTGTGAACTTGATGAGTCGGATAAATTTTCAACGTTGGAAATCTCGTTCTGGTTTTTCGCTGCAGAAGTAGTCATTACTTTGTAGCCAATTTGGCGATCGGATACAAGTTTAGCATATTGGGGTTGGTACTCCATTCCTATCGAAACAGCCAGGGTAAACGAGGAAGACAGAACAGTATCAGCGTTATCTAGTGTCTTTGCGTAAGTCCTGTATTAAGAAACTTAGCTAAATTTTAAGTTTAGTTGCAAAACTGAGGGGATTGTCACCCCACCAAGAGCGAGAGTGGTAGCTTTGATGACAAGATGTGAGTTTTTGAGATTCAAAGTTATCTAGGATCAAAAAATATGTACGATAAACGTCCCGATCGAGATTTGGCGACTGCTGCTGTGACTGCGGCTTTGGGAGCTGGGGTTGTCACCTCTTTTGCAGTCAGCCGAGGGCAAAATCCACTTTTGGCATTAGGAATTACGGTTTTTGCAGCGGGAGTAGCTTTAATTTGCGATCGGTTCGGCTTAATTTAAGCGATGTCGATTTTTTAATACAAAGTCAACTTATCAAAAAATCCCCGTCCTATTTGCAACTAGCAAGGGTGGGGGTTTTTATTGGCTCGTTTTTCGGTCGATCGGCGGTACTTTCCCAGACGCACTCGCAACATGAAGAAACCGCGTTTATTAACAAAAAACCTGCGCTTTCAGGCTCTTTCCCAGACAGCAAATTAAGGTAATGACAGCCTGGGCGCCAGTCTTGTGGTAATTTCAGCGGCAGCCAGATAAAATATTAGCCAGCACTACCCCAGAACTTCTCGTCTTTTGACCTCAAAGGCTAAGACTATGCCTGCAAACTTTTTTCCTAAGACTCGCGTCTCTGTAAACCGCGATGCTATCTTGGTTGTTACCTGTAATTATTGTTGAAGGTAAATTTTTTCAAAAACGGGTGCTTCGTGCAAACAGGTAAAACTTAGCCTTAATAAATCCTTAGCAACCCACAGCTCAGCTTGAGTTTGCTCTTACACCCCACCCACAATTTCACAGTAAAAAGTTATGGAATCCCTTGCCTACCTAGAACTGGCTCTTGTTTGCGAAGCACCCGCCGAGTCGAAAATTTTTGATGATCCCAAGTGGCAAAACCTATCCAGTCAGACTTATCTCCGTTTGCTGTCTCTGGCTTTGATGCTGTCGGTTGTGAGTGCAGCAGGTGCGGCTTTTGCTCAAATAGATCCGGCTTATCCCGATGTGCGAGCGGTTCAAGACAGGTTGCGGGATCTCGGCTATTTTCCCAGATATTCCACCGGTCAACTCGGACCGGTTACTAGACAAGCTCTGACTAACTTTCAGCGAGACTATCAACTGTCGCTGACTGGCAGGCCCGATCGAGCTACTGTGATCGCACTCAACAGTTTTGCCGGGGATGACGATCGACCTTTTAAAACTATTTATACCAATTATCGGGAACTGGGTTTTGGAGACGCGGGTGCAGATGTTTCGGCTCTCCAGCGCAGGTTGAAGCAGCTAGGCTATTTTAGCGCGCATCCCACAGGGAGTTTTCGCGAACTTACTCAAAATGCTGTTAGATACTTCCAGCGAATTAATCGACTGCGGGTGACTGGAGTTGCCGACAGGCAAACTTTAGCTTTGCTGTTTGGTTCCACCCGGCCGGTTCCCCCCGTTACCCTTCCGGGGGATATTTCGGGAAATGGCGGTTGCAAGGGGCTGCGGTTCGGGGACAGAGGGGCGACTGTAGACTTGATCCAGCGGCAGTTAAAAGCTTTGGGCTATTTTGAAGGCAACATTGACGGCAAGTTTCGCGAACGCACTCTCTACGCTGTGACTCGTTTTCAGCAAGATTACAATTTGGTTTCTGACGGCTGCGCTGACACGGCTACTTTGACTGCTATCGATTTCCAGATGAGGCAAGCTGAAATTACCTCATGGGCTGAGGAAGATGACCCACAGAGTAATGCCGAAGATTTTCTGGAGTTGGGCGACAGAGGCCGACAAGTAGAATTTGTGCAGCGGCGGCTGCAAGAATTGGGTTATTACAGGAGCCAGATTCACGGTTGGTTCGATCGACCAACTCAGGCAGCTTTGATCCGCTTTCAAAGGGATAGCGGGCTGTTCGGGACTGGAAGGGTCGATCGCAGCACTCGCTCGGCTTTGCGGCAAGGCAACAGGCAGGCCGCAGCGCCTGTGCCGCAAATCGCTGCAGGTCTGCGACGGGGCGATACTGGGTCTGCTGTCCGACAGCTTCAGTCCGCGCTCAGAAGTCTGGGCAAAAACCCCGGCCCGGTAAACGGAGTATTTGGAGCCGAGACCGAGTTTGCGGTGCTGTCGTTTCAGCAGGAACGCAATTTGTCACCGGCGACGGGTATTGCCACTCCGGCGACTTTGGCTGCGCTCCAAAACGGATTACCTCGCCCGGTAGCGGTTCCTGCTGTTCCAATTAGCAGCAGGTTCAACTCTCGATCGAGCATTCAGCAATGACAAAGGCGGCTGCAAGACTTGGGCTTTTACACAGACCCCATCGGCTGAGTTTTTGATGCTTAGACCAGAGACGCCCTCGATCGATCGAGGGCGCAGTTACGGGGTCAGCAGCGACGATTTGTTGAACGAAACTTTTTAGCAGCGGACTTGCGGACGCTGCTGCATCAAAGAAATCGGGTTTCTGGTTTCCGACTGATTCTTGGAATGATGTATTTTCCTGAAGAAACCCGGTTTCGGCGTAACGGCGAATCGCACTTGCGCCTAAGATCTTTGTTAAAAATGGTAACAACCTGTACTTAAAATGCGAAAATAGTGTATTTTCACTCGATTGAATCCTGGACGCTGCTTCCGTGCCCGGCGATCGACCTCGGACAAGACCAATTGCTGGAAACCAAAGACGGCCATCCCATCCGCAAAGCTTCGTGGCACACCGTGTGAATGGTTAGCTGGCAGTCTAGCAGGTGCAAACCAGACTTTTCAGCTTGCTTCATGCCAATTTTTAAAATCGAATCGTTGTTAAATTCGATCGTTCTGTTGCACTGAACGCAGACTAGGTGGTGGTGGTGATGCGGGTAAGGCTGGTTTATTTCATAGTGTTTGTGACCTTCTGCTAGTTCGAGTTCGCGGAGCAGGCTCATCCTTGCCATTAACTTTAAAGTTCGGTAAATGGTGGACAAGCTAATGTTTTCTCCGCGATTTTTTAACAAAGTGTACAAATCCTCGGCACTCAGGTGATTGCCTTTGGGGAGGTTCTGAAAAACGTGCAAGATGGTTTCCCGTTGGGGAGTCATCCGCCAGCCTTTGTCATTGAGTTCGGATTTGAATGAGGACGCGGTGTAAAGTGCCATAGTGACCCTCTCAAGAAAGTCTGCCTATTGACAATCATACACAAAGATCGAGATATTTTGCAAATATCGGAGCTTATTGAAAAAAGCTTGAAGAAAAAATTTGGTTTTTGATATTTTTTGACCCCGCCCAAAAACGCATACTTGCTTTCCGACAGGAGTGGCGAGCAGACAAAAATTCAAGCTCCCAGATTCATCTGTGGAGTAAATCTAAAATCTAAAATTGACTGACTTTTAAGCAGTTTTATGCCTTGTGGCAGAGGACAGAGAAGTTATGTAGAAGTAAGTAGTGTTACTTCTGCCGAAGGCCTCCTGCCTTCTGCACAAGTGCCGAATGCCTCGCTGTGCGATCGTCGATCGGGCCCGCGGGCCAATTTAAGTCAGAGACTCCAAATAGTCGCGCACGCGGTTGCGGCGCTTGGGTTGGCGGAGTTTTTGCAAGGCTTTGGCTTCAATTTGACGGACGCGCTCGCGGGACAAGTCGAGGGCACGACCGATTTCTGCCAGCGAGTAGGGGTGTCCGTCGCCCAAACCAAAGCGCATCAGAATTACATCTCGCTCGCGGCTGGTCAAATCTGCCAGCAGTTGCTGCAAGTCGCGGTGCAGAGCTTCTCGCATCAGCATTTCTTCTGGGGAGATGCTGTCGGTTTCGAGCAAGTCGCCCAACTCTGTATCTTTTTCGTTGCCTACTTTTGTTTCCAGAGAAACAGAGCGGGGGACTCGCAGCAAAACTTCTCGGACTTGGGGTGCGGTCATGTCCAACTCGACAGCGATATCTTCGATCGTAGCTGTCCGACCTTTTTCTTGAGAAATTTTGCGCTGGGCTTTTTTGATTTTGTTAAGTTTTTCGGTGATGTGAACGGGGAGGCGAATGGTGCGGCTTTGAGTGGCTATAGCCCGCGTAATTCCCTGCCGAATCCACCAGTAAGCATAGGTGCTAAACCGATAGCCCCGCGTCGGATCAAACTTTTCTACAGCTCGCTCCAGTCCGAGAGTCCCTTCTTGTATTAAATCGAGCAATTCTAAACCGCGATTTTGATATTTTTTCGCCACCGAAACCACCAGGCGCAGGTTCGCCTTAATCATGTGGTCTTTCGCTTCGACGCCTTCAGCTTGAATTCTTTCGATGGTCTCGACCGTCATCTCTGCTAACTCTGCCCACTGGCGCTTGCCTTCGGCCATAATTTGCTTGAGTTCTGGCACGTCGCCGACGCCGGCGGTTAATGCCCAGCGTTCCAGAGAAGGTTTGTGTCCCAACTGTGCTGCCAAGTGATCGCGCACCTCAATTAAATGCACGAAGCGCTGTATCAGCCCTTCTTCCTGGGAAGCGGTGGTTTTGCGCAATTCGAGCAATTTGATATAGCGCTGAACTTTTTGAGCTTCGGAGACTTCTTCGTCTCGACCTAACAGACGAACCCGACCTATTTCTTGGAGGTACAGGCGCACTAAATCTGTAGTGCGGCGGCTGGCATTTTTTTGCAATTTTGCTGCTGGGTCTGCATCCTCTGTCTCTGCTGGGTCTTGGTCGAGCAGTTCGTCTCCAACTTCTTCAGCATCTTCATCCAACACATCATCTTGCAAGGGATTGACTCGCAGTTGTTCGTCGAATTCAGCTTCAGCGTAAAAAGAGGTGGCTGGCATAGTGATTTTCTCAGTTGCTCCGGGTGAAAAGATGCTACGCTTAGCGGTTATTTATAATTATGATGCCCAGTTTGTTAAGACGAAGCATCACCGCTTTGTGTTTCTTTACTAACTTTCCTGACTTTTCTGCTGTTGTTCGATCGAACTTTTGCTGCCCCACTTGTTTTACCAAGATTCTGGAAAATGCTAAGAACTTTCTGATGTAACAGGTTGATGGCCTGGAAAGTGTGTTGTACTTCTTTGTTTATGTAGCTAGTATAGATAGTGACTCGCTAGAAACAAGTGACGTTCGTCAGAAGTTAAGTTAATCTTCATCACCAATAAGCTGGTTCCCGATCACTTCTGAAAATTAGCGATTTTTTTAATAAAACTTTATATAACTCGGCGCTCTAGATTAAAGATATCGCAGTGAGCGCGGAAGTTTAATCCCTGAAAAAATATGATATTCAGAGTTTGTGGCGATTTTTGTAATAAAACGTTATATAAATCGGCGCTCTAGATTAAAGATACCGCAGCGAGCGCAGAAGTTCAATGCCTTACAAGATATGACATTCAGAGTTTGTACAGTCCGCAGTACCGAGTTAGCCACTTACGCAAAAACCGGGTTTCTCGACAAAACTTCTGGATTAAAACCTAGAAGTTTGAGGAAGAAAACCGGTTTCTGGATGTCTTTTCGGTAAGTCGCGACGTTGAGGGGGCGATCGACCGATAATATTTTTGCTGTTGGCTGCTGCTTCCCCGGCGAACTCATCCAAGATCGGAAACCGGGTTTTTTGCACTGGGCCTGTATAGAAACCGCAGGTTTTTCCTCACTGTTACCGGGTTGAGCGGGTTTTAGCGAGAATGGTGCGATCCTCTTCGAGGGCTTCGCTAACGGGCGCGAGTCAACTCAAATTAAAATTGCTAGCGCGGGTATAGTTTCATCAGTTCCCTCACTTGTTCGGCGTGATAGGAACTGCGAGTTAAGGGAGAAGCGACAACTTGCAAGAATCCCAAAGATTCGCCAAACTTTCTCCAAGCATCAAACTGTTCTGGAGGCACAAAGTTTTCTACGTTCAAGTGCTTTTGAGTCGGTTGCAGGTACTGTCCAACTGTTAAAATATCGCAGCCGACAGCCCGCAAGTCCTGCATCGCCTCCCGAATTTCGGCGTCTGTTTCCCCCAGTCCCACCATGATGCCGGATTTGGTGTAAACCCCAGGTGCGAGGAAGCGGCTTCGCTGCAACAGTTCCAGGGTGCGATCGTACTTTCCTTGCGGCCGTACCTTGCGGTAAAGTCGCTTTACCGTTTCGGTATTGTGGTTGAGTACCTCTGGGCGGGCTGCGAGAATGATTTCTAAAGCTTGCCAGTTGCCGCACAAGTCGGGAATCAAAACTTCTATAGTTGTATTCGGCATCGCCGATCGCACCGCTTGAATGCACTCGACAAACTGAGACGCGCCCCCATCCGGCAAATCGTCCCGGTTGACAGAGGTAATCACGACGTGGTTGAGTTTGAGCCGCTGCACCGCTTGCGCCAATCTTTTGGGTTCCGTCGGATCTAAAGGTTGGGGCTTTTTCTCAAAATCGATGTCGCAGTAAGGACAGGCGCGGGTACAAGCCGGGCCCATAATCAAAAATGTCGCAGTACCTACGTTGAAGCATTCGCCGATGTTCGGACACGACGCCTCCTCGCAAACCGTATTGAGGGCTAAATCCCGCAAAATTTCTTTGACGTTGCCGACGCGCTCCCACTGGGGGGCTTTAACTCGCAACCACTGGGGCTTAACTGTCACGCCTGTCTCCGCCTGAGTAGTGTTTTACAAATTATATACCAGCTTGCTCAATTTTGACTTGAATGTGATATCCTAAAAAAATAGTGACTAAATTCGGGATGTAGCGCAGCTTGGTAGCGCACCTCGTTCGGGACGAGGGGGTCGCAGGTTCAAATCCTGTCATCCCGATTGACTTTGACTCTTCACGGGTAACGGGTTTCAGATTTATTACCCTCTAGAGCATTCCACTTTCGGCTCATCCTTCGCTCAGTCCGACTCTTCTAAGGAATGAGAATTAAATAACTTACAATTTATTGTTCTTGTGGGATGGGCGTCCCGCCCGTCCTTTCTGGACGGG
>NZ_JAUBTB010000126.1:0-15966 GCF_036704965.1 Microcoleus sp. F10-B2
TTCTATCATGTAGCGCAGGGCGAAAAATTTTGGCTCATATCATACTTTTAACCATTTACAAAACCGGGATGCTCCCGATTAACGCAGATATTTTTCCTCGTCCCTAGGAAGATCCTGGGAACCAGTTACACGGCAAAGAACTTTTTGCGGCGTTGCTGATTAACGGTATGAACCAAATTTTGTCGGAAGTTACAAAACTCACCATACTTGGCTGATGGCAATTCCGAACTATTCAATTCATCCCTGTATTAAGCAACGCCCTTTTTGCTATAGCCCGTCGGGTGATCAAACTCGCGCCTCACAGATCGCATTCGTCTAAAGACGACTGAACAGCCAAATAAATCTCAACATTTACTCCTCTGACACTAGATATAATCCGTGCTCAAAAAACATTGCCGCATAACCGCAGCGCGCAATTTAGTGATGTTTCACGCTGCGGTTATGTGGCAAATGCGATCGGCTTGACCAAGAATTTCTTGATGGTACCCGCCACGTGATTTATCCGTGGAATCAATCCAAAATCTAAAATCTAAAATCCTCAAGCCCCCGCATTTATCTCGCGCAAGTCAATCTAAAATCTAAAATCTAAAATCTAAAATCGATTGACGCTGATGACCCGCCCTGTCTGGCGTAAGTACCGAGCCTGGTATATAACTCTCTTAAACGCCTGAAATCTCGTAGTTTGTGGGTGAACACTGCCCCTCATAGCGTATTGGTGTGATCGACCGGCTTTACCTCATCCTACCGTTGGGCGATCGGCAATCAACCTAGTTTATTCTTAATCACCTGTTAAAAGAATCAGATTTAACGATCGCAGCCTTCGATATTTCAAGGGTTTGAGGGTCTTCTTCACCACCTTGACAGGGCTGCTTAATAGAGTAAAAATTTTTAAACGGAACTTACCCCGCACATAAGATTCATTTCTTCTGAAACCATTACAGGGCAAGACTTTCCGGGAGCGGGAAAATCAAGTACATGACTACAACTTTTTACAACCCTTATGTGGAGGGGGTTTGAGTTAATTTTATGATACAGCAATACTTTGGTTCTAAATATTAAGAAAATCTTAAATACATGGCTACAAAATTGGAACTGCCAAATCGCTAAAACGAATACAGCTCAAAGAATACAGCCACCGAAACTACCCCCTGCTGGGGTAAGTTCCGTTTAAAGCCTCAAGCCTGAATTCCAAATCCCTAGACTATTAGAGAGATTTTAAGACCTACCTTGACAGGGCTGGAGGTTAAGCACTATTTCTAGAACTAAAAACAGAGAGCGGGATTGTTGTCTTTGAAAGTGAGTCTGATAGAATTTAGGTAAGCTGTTTCGCATTTAAATTGTGATAACGGCATTTCCTTTATTTTTAAGTTTTCGTCCCCATTTGATAACTAATCCTCCTTCATTTAAAAGCTTATGCAACAAAAATTCTAATTCTTCAATAGATTTAAAAAGTCGATTAGCAATATATTCTTTGGCTGAATGCCATACCAACTCAATCAAGTTATAGTCGGGGCTATATTCAGGTAAGTATTCCAGATGAATGTTAGGCATTTCTGTTGTTATTATCTGGATATAGTCTTGTTTCTTGTGAAAGCTGGCATTATCTAATACGATCACTATTTGACACCCTTTTTCGGTAAAATCTTCTCGATTGTTTCCCGCTTCTACCCATTCACTTATTAAATATCGATCAAATAGTTTCAAGACTTTATAGAAACTATTAGAGTTACTTTTACTGAGAAACTCAACAAATCTTTTTTTGTCTGAATACCTGATTGCTCCCATGGCATTCACTCTTCCTTTTCTTCTATCTCCCCTCACTTTTTTGCGATGTCCTTTTTTGCCCCAAGTCTTTCTCCTAATCACCCTTAAACTAAATCCACTTTCGTCCCAAAACCATACCTGAAGGCGAGTAGGACTTTCTTTTTCTATTCTTAAATATTCCTCTAGTTTCTCTTTAAAAGCTTTTCTTTTTTCTGGATCTTGTTTGTGCTCTAGGCTATATTTTGACCACAGGTAAACGTACTTTTTTTTTGAAATAATTCTCCAGACTTGTGAGCCACTTAACTTAATTCCAGTCACTTCTTCTAAATAAGTAGCCAATCTTTTAGCTGACCATCGACCAAATTCATATCCTAGCTCTTGAGGAGATTTGTCAATTGTTTCTAGTAATATCTCTATGTATTTTTCTGTGGCTTTGTGATGGTTTCCTTTCATCTTCTCATCTTTAAGACTCTCTAAATTATCTGGATCGCCATGCACGCACCAGAAACAGATTTTGTTGGGCGAACACCCGATAAATTTAGCAATTTCTTTTTGCGTCTTTCCATCATTGAGCAATAGTAAGATTAAGATTCTCTCTCTAATTTCTCCATTTTCTTCTTGTTTTAATGTTTGTTGAAGCTTTTTGACTTGCTCTGCATTTAGATGATTTTTTGCTGGCATACTTCTGGCTTTTCTGTGACTTGTGATTTATTATTATACCAGTTTAAATGCGAAACAGCTTAACATATATTTTGATAGGTCGAATGTAACTTTAGTTTGACCTATCTTTTTTTAACACAAGTCGATCAAATATGAGCGCTGTCTGGGTTTCCGGCGGCGTTGTCACCCGCCAGATATTTAACGCAATTTATAGGGTTAATTGTTATACCCAAATATTTTACTGTGGTTGTTCGAGGTGAACCTTCACTTTTGACTGCTACTCGTGCTATTTTACTTTATGTATTAATTATTTAAATTGGTATAGTTAATGCTTTTTTATTACAACAGCTAACCCACTCGATCGCCCGTCGAGTTAGATTAGCGATGGGTCTCTTTACCTCGGGCATAAAATAACCTAAATTAGTAGTTAATAATCACGTGTTATCAAAAAATAGAATTCTGAATTTGTTTCTAGGGCTTTTAATTGCCCTCAGCCTAGAGTTGTTCATCGGAACGACAACTTTTGCTCAAAACATCGAAACAATTAAAATTTCCGGCACTGCTGCGGGTGTCAGCACTCGCTACATCGGTGCAGTCGAGGGCAATATCAATTTCGACATCAAAGATTTGCAAGATTTGGGAATTAATACCTACCGCATTTACGGCGGGATGTCCCGGTGGGAAGCTGAAGACGACGACGGTAAATACGGTTGGCCATCTATTGACGAAATTAAGACAAATCCCAATATAATTAATTGGGCGCATTGGGATCAGATTATGACTAATCCGCCCCAGGGTAGCGATTATTGGTGGTCGGGACAACCCGGTACGGTTTGGCAAGGCAATGCCAGGACTATTTTTAATACTCTTAAACAAGCAAATATTCGCCCGGTGGTGAGTATTCGGAATGTTGATAATAGCTGGAATCCGAGTTGGGCGCTGAACTGAATCCGCCGCGCCACCAAAAAGATTGGAACGAGTGGTGGGAACAGGTTTTTGCTACGGTTTATTGGCTGAATGTTCGCAATGATTACCGCGTTGATGATTGAGAAATTCACAACGAACCGGACAATCGCGATCGGGGTTGGGGCGGGACTAGGGCTGACTATTTTCAATTGGTTAAGGTGGCAAAAGATGCGATCGACTTTGTTTACAAAACTTATTTGCCCGATCGCACTTAACGCATCCACTGCCCGAAAACCGTAGGTGGCAGCAATTTGCCCGCTTTTGCTTTGCAGGAAATACCGTATTAATTATTTCAATACAGTCAATGTCCACAACTACGATGCAGATATTTCTAACTACACCCGCAAAGCGCGCGGCTGGATGAACGGTACTGTCCCCGTTAACTCGCAGTTTTGGGTAGGAGAATGGGGAATTTACGGGATTAGGTATAACGATTTATCTTTAGCTTTAAGTTTGATTAAAAATTTGATTCGAGGCTCCCAATTGGGAGATAATTGTATTTACGGCAGTCACATATTCTGTTTGTACGGCTGGGGAAAGCCCGGACTGCCAGAAGGTTTGCTGGG
This sequence comes from Microcoleus sp. F10-B2, assembly GCF_036704965.1. Taxonomy (NCBI): domain Bacteria; kingdom Bacillati; phylum Cyanobacteriota; class Cyanophyceae; order Oscillatoriales; family Microcoleaceae; genus Microcoleus; species Microcoleus sp. F10-B2. The sequence goes on from NZ_JAUBTB010000126.1 coordinate 3,957, forward strand.
GCTATCCGGCCAGCGGCGCGCCGGCTACTCTGCTTTGCGGATGGGAATTAGAGCTTTGCAGGGCGGGAAAGCTAGCTTGTTTCCTATCACTAACAGTTCTGATTTAATGGCAGTTGCAAATCTCGATTATAGGAACAATGTTTACTTGCTGGCTGTCAACTACCGAGCCAAATCTTACACTGTTAATGCCGATATTTCGGCTCTGATAAAAACCGGGAATGGTACGGTGCGTGAGTTGAGTTTGAAGGCAATGGATGAGGTTGTTGGCAGCTTAACGCTCAAGGGCGGCAATCCGACTTTTGCGGTGCGGGGAAGAGCGCTATTCTCATTAAGTTCGATCGCCAGAATTGAATCTCAAATCCTAGGGGTCAGAATTGGGATAACATAGAATTAGTTATTATCCGAATTATTTATTTTCTGGCTGTTTCGCCCTCTCCCCCTCTCCTCCTCTCCCCCTCTCCCTCTCTCCCCGCTAATTGCACAGTTAAAATACCTAAATCGTCCTGTTGTGATCCCCCTCCTGTCGCTGGTAAATTGTTAGCGTGTAGGTATCTTGCCTCAAACAGAATCCGATCGAGTTCCGTTGAAGGCAAGAAAGTATGGTGCAGTCTAGACAATCGCAGAAATTCTTGCTCGTAAACCCGCAGCAGTTAGGCTAGGCGAGGAATTGCCGGCCAGCATTCATCTGGGCCCTCTGGCAGATAGCATTGGTTCTGACTTTCAGAACCCGTCCCATGTCAAGATTTGGCACGCAATTAATTTTAAATGCCAAGATGCTGGAAGTAGGGGTGAGTTTAATCGTACAGAAACTTTGAGCGCGCTTGGAAACCTCGCACGCAATGCCTCTCAATCAACCTGCTGCCCGCGATCGGGTTTTTCCAACAAATATCACTTTTATGCCCCCTGATGTTTATTCCCTCCCTCAGTCAGGTCATCAACCGCAATCCCCTCACCGTCACCCCTGAGACGCCGATAGAAAAGGCGATCGAGCTGATGAGCAGCACAGGAGCCAGTTACGTCCTCGTGGTAGAACCGCGCGGGAATTCTCAACTCGGCAATCCCACGAACGGGACTTCCCCGCAATTGGGGGACAACTCCGGTTTCTACAACGGCGTACCGCCTGCGTTACCGCCATCGCTCAACGGCCTCCATCTCAACGGCTCAAAAGCTCTCTATCCGGGCGGCCAGACGGTGCTGGGGATTTTTACAGCGCGAGATGTCGTACAGCTAAATTCGATCGGCGCTGCTTTGAGGGGATTTGCGATCGAGCAAATCATGATTAGAACGGTAACTGTAGCCCGAGAATCGGAAATTCCCGACTTTTTTGCCTTAGCAAATCTACTGGAAAAAAATCAGATCGGCCATTTGCCTGTCGTCAGCGACGCTGAAGAACTTGTCGGTTTAATTAGCTCTCAAAGTTTGGTGCAACTATTGCAGGACATTGGGGAATCGCCACAAAAAGTCAGTAGCCCTTCGCCACCTGCGGCGGGCTTCGCGTTCCCTCCGCCCCTGCCAATTTTGCATCCGAAATTAGAGCTGCCAGCTCATTTAATTAAACTTTATCAAATCCCTCAAATCGCAGCCTCGCGAATTATTCACGCTCCTGCTACTTCTTCGGTGCGCTATTTGGCGCAACTGATGTTTAGACACAATGTTAGCTATGTATTAATTACTGAAACCCCCGAACAACATTCGACTGGTTCTGCTCTAAATTCCAAATTTACAAATCCCAACATTCACAAACTGGTTGGCGTGGTAAGTTCGCGGGACATCGTGCAGTTGCAGGCGCTGGGAAGAGACTCGAACAAAATTAAAGCGGGAGCGATTTGCAACAGTTCGCCGCCGCTAATAAGATCGCACTCTACCCTCGAAGCAGCAGTCGCCCTGCTGCAAAAAAACTACTGTCAGTTGCCTTTATTAGTCATCAACGAAAGCAATCACCCGATCGGGATTATCAATCCTAAAACTATCCTTTTACAAGCGCTGGATTCAAAATCTCTGCATTCTGGCTTGATCGCTTTGCAGCGCCAGCTAGAAGCTAGCAACGCTCAATACAAAAAACTCTCGGCAGAAATACAGATTCCGGCAGCCAATCGCCCCCGAGGTGCAGAAATTTATCAAAACAGTTTCGCCTTGCCCCCAAATCTCCCCCCTGCCGTCAACAATCAGGGGATTTGGGATTGGAATCTCGAAACTGATGAGTTTTTTTATTCTGCGCGATGGCAAGAAATGCTGGGCTACAAAGAAGGGGAAATCTTGAATCGCCGATCGGAATGGTGGAGTCGCATTCACCGAGATGACATTGAGGGAGTAAAGGCAGCTTTAGAAGATCACTTCGCCCAAAAGACAGCGGATTTTGCAGCAGAATATCGGATGTACTGCAAAGACGGCAGCACTATCTGGGTGCTGAACCGGGGTCAAGTTTTGCGCAGCGCTACTGGCAAACCCCTGCGGGTAGTAGGAACTCATACAGATATTACTCCAAACAAGCAGTTAGAAGTTAAAAGCCGCGAACACGATCGGGATCAATTTCAACTATTTGATTCTTTGAAAGCAACAGTAATTTTCCAGATAGATGCGGCGGGAGTTTGGACATTTCTCAACCACGCTTGGACGGAAATTACACATTTTTCGGTTTCCGAAAGTTTGCAAACTAATTTTTTAGATTGGGTTCATCCAGATGAACGCGCGGAATGTGCAAATTTATTGGAGTCTTTGCTGTCGGGAAAGTCGGAATTTGAACGGCGAGAAGTGCGATTTAAGTACAAGTCGGAGTCGGGACAAAACTCCTTGGTAATCCACAGTGATGTCGGCTTTGTTTCCGTTGAAATATTTGCCCAAGTCCGGCGGAATTCCCAAGGCGAAATAGCCGGAATTTTAGGGACTTTGCACGATGTCTGCAACCGCCTCGAAGGGGTTGAGGAACTGCGGGAAAGCGAGCGGGCAATTCGATCGCTCTACGAGGTAATGGTGAGCTCCGAAGGCTCTTTTGACGATCGAACGATCCGGTTGCTGGCAATGGGTTGCAGTCAGTTTGGGATGGATATCGGGCTGTTGGGAAGGGTTTTGGGCGATCGCTACGAAGTGATCGCGGCTTATGTACCGGAAGATTTTCCCTTTGGATTTGCTAAAGGAGACGGTTTTGCTTTGAGCAGAACCTTTGAGCGAGAAGTTTTGCGATCGAGCGAACCTATTTCTGTCGAATCAGCCGGCACTACTCAGTGGCGCAACCACCCCGCTTACAGCGTCCGCAAGTTGGAGGCTTTTGTGGGGACTAGGGTAATAGTGCAAGGGCGGATTTTTGGCACTTTGAGCTTTACTTCCCGCACCACTAAATCTCCTTTGAAACCGCTGAACTTTGAAATTTTAAAGTTGATGGGCAATTACATCGGCGCGGAAATTGCCCGCGAAGAGCGAGAGCGAACTTTGCAGCGTCAGTACCAGCGCGTCTTACTCCTTAAACAAATCACTCAAAAAGTGCGATCGACCTTAGATACTCAAGAAATTTTTCAGACTACCGCCACCCAAATCGGCCGGGTCTTTGGCGTCAATCGCTGTACAATTCATACCTATCTTTCCGAACCTTATCCCCACCTTCCTTGCGTCGCGGAATACTTAGAACCAGGTCACGAATCGGCTTTAGATTTAGAACTTTCTGTCACTTACAACCCCTACACAGAAAAACTCCTAGCTGAAGATATAGCCTTGGCCTCTCCCGATGTGTTTGCCGATCCTTTGCTCGAATCTTCGGGGCCGATGTGCCGGCGCATCGGACTAAAATCTATGTTGGCGGTTCGCACTTCCTATCAAGGAGAACCGAATGGAATTATTACTTTGCACCAGTGCGATGCAACTCGCCAGTGGACTCCCGACGAAATTGAACTGTTAGAAGATGTTGCGGCTCAAGTCGGAATTACGTTAGCTCAAGCACAACTTTTAGAAACGGAAGTTCACCGACAGCGACAGTTGGCAGAGCAAAATGAAGCTTTGGATCACGCGCGACAAGCCGCAGAAGTTGCTAACAGAGCTAAGAGCGAATTTTTAGCAACGATGAGTCACGAAATCCGCACTCCGATGAATGCGGTAATCGGGATGACGGGTTTGCTGCTCGATATGGAACTAACTCCTGAACAGCGCGATTTTGTGGAGACAATTCGCACCAGCGGCGATGCTTTGCTAACTATTATTAACGATATCCTAGACTTTTCCAAGATTGAATCTGGAAAAATGGATTTGGAATGCAGCCCCTTCGATCTGCAAAACAGTATAGAAGAAGCTCTGGAATTGCTGGCTCCGAGAGCGTCGGAAAAAGGTTTAGAGTTAGCTTATTTCATAGACGATTCTGTTCCCAAAAAGATTTTAGGAGATGTCACGAGGCTCCGCCAAATATTGGTAAATTTACTAGGAAATGCAGTTAAGTTTACAGAATCCGGCGAAATTGTGGTCTGCTGTACGGCTAGGCAAATCGAGCCTGTAGCTGCTAAGATTTCGCAGGAAATAATCAATATTCTAGACCCGCAATCGCTAGCAATTAAACAGGGAGAGTTGGCAGGTAGGAGACAATACGAGATTCAATTTGCTGTCCAAGATACCGGAATTGGCATTCCGCCAGACCGGATCGATCGCCTGTTTAAAGCTTTTTCGCAGGTGGATGCTTCGACAACCCGACATTACGGCGGCACGGGTTTGGGACTGGCTATCAGCCAGCGTTTGAGCGATCTGATGGGGGGTACAATGTGGGTTGTCAGTCAAGTTAATCCGGGAAGTTCCAAGTCTCAACCTGCAGTTTCTGCGATCGGACAAAGTATCGCTGGAAGGTCGCCTGCAGGATTTGCTCCGCCATCGATATCGGGTTCTGGTTCTATTTTTTATTTCACGGTGATTGCTGAAGCCACGGAGGGCCATGCTGAGGAAAAACTGCCGGAATTTGCTGCTGGTAAACGTTTGTTAATTGTTGAGAATCATGCCATTAATCGGCAAGTTTTGATCCGGCAGGCTGAGTCTTGGGGAATGATCCCCGTGGCCGTAACTTCTGGTGCTGAGGCTTTGGAAATTATCAAAGAAAACTCGGCGCTCGATTTAGCTATTTTGGCGATGAATCTACCAGATATGGATGGTGTGGCTTTGGCTGTGGAGATGCGAAAACTTGAGATGAGCAATTTGTTTGGCGGTGACGGGCTAAATCAGAATGCCATCAAAGTTACAAGTCCTCGCAAAGTTGCGCTGCCTTTGGTGCTGTTTACTTATTTGAGCAAGGCGGAAGTTTGGAAAAAACTTGAAACTACAGAAGTACATTTTTCTGCTTTTTTAACTAAGCCTCTCAAACAGTCCCAGTTTTATAATGTGTTGCTGCAAGTTTTTGGATATGTTACTGGGCGAAGCGGTAAGGGAGAACTTTCAAATGTGGCTACTTTGACTTCGGGATTGAAGTATTTTGAAAATTCTCAAGAACAGCACCGCGTGCAGCGGACGCCTGCGGTTTTGAGGCAGGTTGCGAGCAATTCGGCCGGACATGATGCAGCTAATTCTAGCCAGATTCGGATTTTGCTTGCCGAGGACAATGTGGTCAATCAAAAAGTCGCTACGCATTTGCTCGACAGGATAGGATATCGCGCCGATATTGCGGCTAATGGGTTGGAGGTTTTGGAGGCGTGCAAGCGGCAATCTTACGATGTTGTGCTGATGGACGTGCAGATGCCGGAGATGGACGGGTTGGAAGCGACGCGCCGGATTTGTCAGGAATGGCCCGCTAACAAGAAGCCGAGAATTATTGCGATGACTGCTAATGCGATGCAGGGCGATCGCGAAAAGTGTCTGGAAGCAGGTATGGACGATTATATTACTAAGCCCGTGCGCCGGGAAGAGTTGGCGATCGCCCTGAGCAAGTGCCAACCTCTAGATCGGAGTGAATGGGAGGCAGTTACTGAGCCGAAAAATCCAGATGTGGCTGACAAAGTTGACAGTGCGGGTGCTGGAGATTCGAGCGTTCAACGGGGAGCAGATTCGCCGATTGATTTTCATATTTTGCAGAATCTCCGCGAGCTAGATGATGAGGAAGACCCGGATTTTTTGGGGGAGTTGATTAAGATATATTTGTTAGATGCACCGCAGCATTTAGAAACAATTAAGGAGGCTATTTTTCTCGGCGATGCTGATAGTTTGAAGCTGGCTTCTCACACGCTGAAGTCGAGCAGCGCCAATTTAGGAGCCGTGTCTTTTTCTGAAGTTTGCAAGGAGTTGGAGTATATGGGCCGCGTGGCGGTTGAGTCTGGAGGGGAACAGATTTTTGATGCGATTACGGCGCGCGATCGCCTGTTGGAAGCCCAAGCGGAGTGGGAAAAGGTGCGGGCGGCTTTTGAGATGGAATTGAAAACGGGGAAGTTGCGATCGCAAATGGGGTAATTGCTAATGGGTAATTGGTAATTGCCAATTGGGAATTGCCGTTACCGATTACCAGAATAGCTATTTAACTTTCACCTAAATACGCTTTGCGAACAGTTTCATTTGACTGCAAATCGCTAGCAGTACCAGCCACTACAACCTGACCGGTTTGGATGACATAGCCGCGGTGGGCTACACTTAAAGCCATGCGGGCGTTTTGTTCTACCAGTAAAATAGTTGTTCCTTCAGCATTAATATCGCGGACGATCGCAAAAATTTGACTGACTAACATCGGTGCCAATCCCATACTCGGCTCGTCCAATAATAACAAGCGCGGGCGCGACATCAAAGCCCGGGCGATCGCCAACATTTGCTGTTCGCCGCCGCTGAGAGTTCCCCCTTTTTGACTAATTCTTTCTCGCAAACGAGGAAATAAATTTAATGCTTTTTCCATATCTGACTTGATACCGAGAGTATCGTTGCGGAGATAAGCACCCATTTCCAAATTTTCTTGCACCGTCATTCGCGGAAAAATTAGCCTCCCTTCGGGACTTTGAGAAATCCCCAAACGGACGATCGCCTCTGTCGATAGTGCTTCTAAAGGCTTTCCCTCAAATAATACAGTGCCTTGGCGCGGGCGCAGCAGTCCTTGAATCGTGCGGAGAGTTGTAGTTTTCCCCGCCCCGTTGCTGCCGATTAATGTCACAACTTCTCCCTGCGAGACTGTTAGCGATACTCCTTTGAGAGCGTGGATATTTCCGTAGTAGGTGTGAATGTCTTTAATTTCTAGCATGATTACTTTTTAGAATATATTGTCTGAAAGTTACATCAAAAGTTGAGGAACGATCCCAAACATCGATCGAGTAGTATGGGCGGGGGCGGATTTATGAGATTGTCTCTTATGGCCAATAATTGGCAGGTTTACCCGCCCATACAAAATTTAACATCATACAAGTCCGAATCCAACGGAAATGATATCAGGTGCGCTGCGGCGAACCTTACCAATTACCCATTGCCATCTTCTTCTTTTCCCAAATATGCCTCAATTACGCGAGGATCTGCGCGAACTTCGGCCGGAGTTCCCTCAGCAATTTTAGTACCGTACTCCATAACACTGACGCGATCGCTAATTCCCATCACGACTTTCATATCATGTTCAATCAGCAAAATACTCAAATTCAACTCATCGCGAATCCGATAAATAAAGCGAGTTAAATCAGCCGTTTCGTTCGGGTTCATCCCGGCAGTCGGTTCGTCCAAAAGCAACACTTTCGGATCGGAAGCCAAAGCCCTGGCAATTTCCAATCTGCGCTGGTCGCCGTAGGAAAGGTTTTTTGCCAACTCCGACGCTTTAGAAGCACCTAAACCGACAAAATCAAGCATAAGCAAGGCTTTTTTCTTAGCTTCCCGCTCTTCTACAATCACAGCCGGAGGGCGGAGGATGGCACCCAACAAACCTGTTTTTAATCGGCAGTGTCTACCTACTAAAACATTATCCAGCACAGTCATGTTGTTAAACAAACGGATATTTTGAAAAGTTCTAGCAATGCCGAAAGTTGTCAGGCGATCCGGCGGTAAACCCGTGATATTTTTATTTTCAAGTACCAACTGTCCGCCACTCGGTTTGTAGATACCTGTCAGCATATTAAAAAAAGTAGTCTTGCCCGCACCGTTGGGGCCGATCAAACTAGCGATCGATCCTTTTTCTAAGGTTAAACTAACCTGGTTGACCGCAGTCAAACCGCCGAATCGCATTGTAAGTTTCTGTGCTTCTAATAATGACATTTTGCTTCTGTTTTCTAAGATTTTATAGTAGTGCGATCTGGATGCTCGCAAGCTTTCACGCACGCGAATCAATTTGAGATTGGGACTTTTTAGGACATATTCTCTAACGTACAAACAAAATAGAACTTAAAAAGATTAGATTCTAGCGAACGGCGAGGGCGATATTGTGCGTGTAAATCGGCAGTCGAAAAGTTTTCAATAACTTTGAGATTGAGTTCGTCAGCCAAAGTGGCAATGTTTTCAAACCCAGTAATCCACGGTGCATACATACTTTCGTATTTATCTATGTAATCATTGATATCTTGGTAGCCCGTCGTTCTCAAAATCACCTTTTCCGACATATAATCAAAGGACACTCGAAAATTATGAACGTTGTCGCGAATTTGTTCTAACACAAATATTACATCTTTTTTGTCAAGCAATGTAGTGTTGCCTTCCCACAAAAAATATGTCTGTCGAGCGAAATCAAATGCACTCTGTTTCAGCAAGGGGATTAAACCATCTTTTACGTAGTCGCCGGGAAGGTAGCGAACATTAGCAGTAACTTTGTTAGCTTTGAGAGTTTCTTCTTTTAATTGAAGAGTCGCGCGGTCGTCTATTTCAAAATAAATCACTCCTTCTCCATTAATTCTAGCAGCGCGAGTATCCAAACCCGAACCTAAAATAACTACTTGTTTGCAACCTCCTAAAATTTGGTTTGACAAAACATCATCAAAATATTTAGTCCGCAACTTAACCATTTCTTTAGCTGCGGGAGAGTTTTGAGCTATTTTTGCAGCTATTTCTTTTGTTTCCTCGTTGAGCCAAATTTTTACTACATTATCAGTGTAAAGAGGAATTGCCTCTTCATTCTCTTCTGCTCTAAATTCCGCAACGATAAAAGCAGTACCAGTTACATTTTTCATGGCTAATCTTTCATCCTTACTAAGTAGTCGGTTACAAATAAACATTAGATGGGGAGGGGAGTTTTACAGTCATAAACTCCCTTGCATCCTAGATTCTTAGCTAAACCCACATACAAAATACTATGGTTTTTGCCCTTACCTATTTATTGACTTCTCGAATCTGCTAAAGACTCATTGCTCGCTTCAGCATCCGAATGCAGTTCAGCTTGGTGTATCTTATCAGGAATCAACCCCTCCGGCCGCACGATCATCATGACAACAAGAGTTAGGCCGAAGAGAAATAAGCGCATTTGAATCGGGTCTAAACTGGTGGCCAGAAACTCTTGCAACTGGGGAATTGCAATCCTGGGGAGTACAAAAGTATTCAGGAAACCTTTGAGGACTTGCGCTAATTGTGGCAGATAAAGTCGATCGGCAGACATGATAATGATAGCCCCCAAAATCACCCCCGTCATGTTGCCCAAACCGCCTAAAATCACCATACACAGGATGATTACCGACACCGAGAAATCGAAAACGCTGGGAAAAATCGCGCTGATATAGGCGGCGTAAAACGCGCCTGCAAAGCCCGAAAACGTCGCTCCCATCGCAAAAGCCGAAAGTTTGGTTTTGACTAGGTTAATGCCCATCGCACTAGCCGCTAATTCATCTTCGCGCATGGCATTCCACGCCCTCCCCAAGCGGGAATCTCGCAGCCGCGAAATCATGAAGTAAGCGAAGACAACTAGCAGCAAAATTAGGTAGTACCAAGGAAAGTAGTTGCCGGTGCTGAAAGTGCCGACAATGGGGAGAGATGGACGCCCGATCGGGTTTATTCCCGCTTCACCGCCGGTGAGGTTAAAAGGTCGATCGCACCCAACCAGACACAGCACCAACTCGGGTTTCCCCAACAGGGAAGCGACAATCTTCGAGACTGGTTCGTCAATCCGAATCGCGGTTAAATTCCTAAAGACAACCGGGATAATTTCGCCAAAACCGAGGGTAACAATCGCCAAATAATCGCCCTTGAGCCGCAGTGTGGGAATACCCAGGATTACGCCCGCGATCGCAGCTACACCGGCCGCGATCGGCAATACCACCCAAAAATTCCAAGCAATATTTAACTGCCCAGAAGATAGCAAAGCCGTCGTGTAAGCGCCGATCGCAAAAAACGCCGCATATCCCAAATCCAACAAACCCGCAAAACCCACAGTAATATTCAAACCCAGCGCCAGCATAATAAAGATTTGAATCTGTACTACAGTAGCAATCCAGCCGGTTTGAGCTTGAATGTCGATAAACGGAAACAGAATTAAAATAAAAGCTAATGTTACCAGAGTTGCCAGCCGCTGGCGTTCCCCCTGCAAACCCTGCAAAGCACCCATTAACGTAGCTGTCAAAATTGCGATCGTCAAACTGCAAATTCCGTACAGCAGCGTAGTCGGCAAAGCCACAGCAGATTGACCAGAAAAAGGTCTAATCAAAACCCCTTCTACCACACTCGCAACTAACAGCCAAACTCCCAATCCCAATCCCGCTAAACTGCCGATCGCAGCACCCATTTTCGGGCTGTAAACCTTCCGATAGCGACCGCTCATAAAGCCCGCCGCCGTACCCATCAGCCAGCCGATCACGGTGCCGCTCCAACCGCCGAATAACAAAACAGTCAAAGAGGCGATCGCTCCTAAAATACCACTCGATTTAATTGCTTGGATTATTTTATTAGTCATTAGTTATTAGTCATTAGTTATTAGTCACTGTTCACTGTCAACTGTCAACTGTCAACTGTCAACTGTCAACTGTCAACTGCTATATACTGGAACTGTTACCGGAACACACTTCAAACGGGCGATCGCGATATGGTACAAGCACCTCAAAAAACTATCACCCTCGACGAGTTTTTGCAACTCCCAGAAACCCAACCCGCTAGCGAATACATCAACGGTGCGATTTTACAAAAACCTATGCCGCAAGGAAAACACAGTACAATTCAGGGTGAACTCATCACGACGGTTAATGCAGTGGGCAAACCTCAGCGGATTGCTTGGGCATTTCCAGAACTTCGCTGTACCTTTGGCGGACGTTCTATTGTTCCCGATGTCGCGATTTTTGTTTGGAATCGCATCCCCCTAGACGCTGACGGCGAAATTGCCAATACATTTAATGCTCACCCAGACTGGACAATAGAAATATTGTCCCCAGCCCAAAGCCAAACCAAAGTTACAAACAATATTTTGCACTGTTTGAACGCCGGTTGCCAGATGGGTTGGTTGCTCGATCCCGATGAAAAAAACATTTTAGCCTATCCCGCAAGGCAGCAGCCGATTTCATTGCAAGAACCGACAGATATACTTCCGATGCCTAACTTTATGCCGGAAATGCAGTTGACTTTAGGCGAAGTTTTTGGCTGGTTGAAACCAGGGAATATTTAATATCGTTTCCGGTTGCATTGGAATCATATATTTGGAGCGTATCAGTGCGAGCGTCTCGCTCGCGACATAGATCGCGAGCGAGACGCTCGCACTATATAATTCCGATGCTACCGGATTTGATATAAAATGTAAAATGCGATCGTGCTGTCTTATCCGCGACTGCTTGAAGAAGTCGGAGATTTGGGTGTACTGTTTTTTGCAGGCGCACTTTTTAGGCGATCGCAAATCCAGTATGTTTGCGTACTTCCGGCGAATGAAACGCCAAAACAATGCAGTTTTCAGGAACGCCACCCTCCAGTAATTCATCGGTAATCCCGTCTTCAATACCGTCATAATGAATCCACAGTTTGCCGTTGCGGATTTCAACGTGAACGAGGCAGTAGTGAACTCGCCTTTGACCCTCCCAGCCTTCATTCATCAATAAAAAATCATTGCGGTCTTGGCTGACAATGACGGGAGCATCCCGGTTTTGCAAAAACCTCAAATGGCTAAGAGGTCGTTGAGGTAAGCACAACGAAGTTTTAGCAT
>NZ_JAUBTB010000127.1:0-15959 GCF_036704965.1 Microcoleus sp. F10-B2
GCTTTTATCAACAGGGTATACGGGCTGCAACCCTTATTCGGTCTATCTCCTAAACCTCTTTGTCACCCCCCCAGGTATTTGATATGACTAATGACTAATAACTGATAACTAAACCCCAGCAGCCGTAAAAGCAGCCCAATAATAAGGATTGGCAAAAGGATAGGGTTTGCGGTTGCGAATTTGCTGCAAAGAAGCTTCAGCAATCAGGCGAGAACTTTGAGAAAGCCGATCGAACATTTGCGAAATTTGAGGTTGAAAATCCGCCAGCAACACCTCCAATTCCTCGCTAGTCAAATCCCGCAGCCACCTTTGAGCTGCCCCCAGCGCGATCGCCACATCTCCCACCTGCAAACGAGAAAACCGTCCGAGATTTTCATAAAACTTGCTCGTCAGCAGCACCGTCGAAACATCGTTCACCTTCCAAAGACTGCTGACAACACTAGACGTGCCAGCATACAACAAACCCGCCGACAAACCGACAAAATCTTCAGCACCGCTGACACCGCCGGCCGCAATTTCACAAGCCGATAAAGTAACTAAACAATATTGCCGAAAATCGAGATTAAGAATTTCCTCTAAACTCAGAGAATCATTTCTCAAAAACACTGCGGATTTCAGAGGCAAAGCCAAATTAAGCAAGCTCAAACAAGCAAAATGAGCGCATTTTTTCTGCTGCCAATCACCTATTGGCTGGGGTAACTCCCCATTATTAGCAGACATGGCTGGGGAAAAAGCCTCTTGAATTCCAGCCTTATGGCGCACAAGTTCTGCACTGGAAAAATACTGGGAAATATTGCCGATTTCAATATTGCTGTAGAGCGCATCTCTGGTGAAAGTTGGAACTGCTAAAAGGCGATCCAAACCCGGTCTGTATCGACCAATAGCTGCTTGGTGCGCGCTTTGTTTCAACAGCAATAGCTGACAGCTAGGAGCATACCGAATTCCTCCAGCAAATCGATCGATCAAATAAGCAGCAGGCGCTGGAACCTCGCCAAAAGCCGAACCTTGAGAAAAATCCGAAACGCTGTGGGCATCCCGATCAAAACCGCTGCGATCGCCCCACCCAGACCGAAAAATTCCCCCGCCGTCCTCAAACCCGTCTCTCACCCCCAGAGGCAAAGCGTGGAGCGGCAAAGCGTGCAAAAATCGGTGCGGCACAAAAATCAGCCGATCGCAATTCTCCGGAATCAGCGCCACCACTCGATCGATTTCCAGCAGCGCGGCCAAGCGTTTGAGGCGAGCCTGGAGATGATTGATCCAGCGACCTTTTTGTTCGGAATAAGCGCTGAGGTACTCCAGGGCCCAACTTTCGGCAGCCAAAGCATTTGCCGGCGAACACAGGTGAACGGCCGGATATTGTGCATTCTTGACCACCACAAAAGCAACCAGCACCTCCCCCAAACTCGCCCACACGACAGCAGCGCAATTGGCACCAGGCAACAATTGGCGAATTTGCTCGAAAGCGATCGGTTCAACTTTGCGAGCTAGGCTGAAGAAAGGGTCGTTTGCCTGCACCTCCCGAGCAATCAACCCATCAAACTTCCGCCACAATTGATTTAAGTGCATGAAGTCCGAGTTCGGCAGCAGAGAACCGCTGTTTAAACCTTGGCTGTCGCCTTCAGAAATCAAGGTAGTGCTAGGCTCGAGCTCTCGCTGTTCTTGATGCCGCTGTTCCCTGGCTATTTCCAGTTGCAGCGACTCCAACTCGCTTAGCACCGCTGTCGGAATTTCGGCTTTCGGAGTCAAGTGGCATTTAACCAGTAGTTCTACCAAATTCCGATTTTTGTGGCGTTCGGTGTATTCCAGGGCCTTAGCGCAATATTCAGGTTGGGCGCGACCGAGTTCCAGGCAAACTTGCACCAGGCATTTATAGAGTCCAGTCCAGGTGCGGGCTAATTTTAGTTTTGCGGTACTGGCCCGATCGCCCAAATCGGTCACATCAACCTCTGGTTCGGATCGCAAGAATTCAACAGTATCGACAGCAGCAGTAAAAACGCCGTAGGCGCGAAGCAACTCGCCTCGAACTCGGTAAGCTTGACCCAAATAAAATAAAATTTCAGCCCAGCGGTGAGGATAGGTTTCGCGAGTGTAGACTTCGGCGGCACAGTGATAGCAGCCGATCGCACTTTCCAGGTTGGACGGGTTGTCCGTCTTCGTCAGTTCGGAAAAAGCCCTGCCGAGATAAATTTGCAGCATTGCCCAGCGCTTGGGAGATCCCTGTCTGGTGTAGACTTGGCCGGCATTTTGAAAGCAGGCGATCGCGCTTTTGAGGTTGCGGTTTTTTTCCCCTTTCACGTGTTCGCTGAAAGCGCGGCCGAGGTAGGCGCACAGCATGGCCCAGCGTTCGGGAGATTTTTGACGGTTGCAAAAGAGCAAAGCATTTTGAAAGCAGGCGATCGCCATTTCGATATTTTCGGCTTTTTCCCCTTTCACCCGCAGGCTGTAGATCCTGCCTAGGTAAGTTTGGATCGAAGTCCAGGCTTCGGGAAATTTGATGCGGGTGTAGACTTGTAAAGCATTTTGAAAGCAGGCGATCGCCATTTCCACATTTTCCACCGGATCGCCTTTGATGCGATCGACAAACACCCGGCCCAAATTTCTTTGAGTCGTCGCCCACTGCAGCGGAAAAGCTTCCCGAGTCCGCACTTGCAAAGCTCTCTGATAGCAGGTGACTGCGTATTCGAGATTTTCAGCTCGATTGCCCTGCAGCAACTCGCAGTAAGCATTTGCCAAATTATTTTGAGTCGTGGCCCAACGCCGGGGAAACACCTTGCGATTGTAGACTTGCAAAGCATTGTGGTAGCAAGCGACCGCCTGTTCCAGATTTTGGGCTTTGTCCCCCTGCAGCCGGCGGCTGTAAGCGCGGCCGAGATTGTTTTGAGTGCTCGCCCACTCTTGCCCGAAAGCCTCGCGGCTGCGAACTCGCAGCGCCTTTTCATAGCAGGCGATCGCCTGTTCTAGATTGTCTGCCGGATCTCCCCTGAGGCGCTCGCTGTAAGCGTTGCCCAGATTGTTTTGCAGCGTCGCCCACTGTTCCGGGTACTGTTCGGGAGTGCGCACTTGTAGGGCATTTTCAAAGCAAGCGATCGCCTGTTCGATATTTTGAGCCTTATCACCCTTGGGGCGATCGCTGTAAGCGTTGCCCAGATTGTTTTGCATCACCGCCCATTCTTGCGGAAAATCTTTGCGGGTAAACACCTTAGCAACTGTTTCGTAACCGGCAATTTCGATTTCCAAGTTATTAGCCTTGCTGCCGAGGGGAAACCGCCCAATTTTGTTGCTCAGATTGCCGATTAGGGCTGCAATGCGCCTGGTTTCCGATTCTTTGGCAGCAGGGAGTACCAAAGTTGCCCAGCAGCGCAGCAGTTGTGCGAAATTCTGGTCGAGTTTGTCTAAATTGCTTCTGAGCAACGGGTACACGTGCTGCGAATCAGCGCCCCGCGCCACTGCCTGCAAGACTTCTGCTAAAAAAGCCAGATATGCTGTCTCGGTTGCGGGCAATTGAGAATTGCCCTTTGCAGCTTCTAAGGGTGCGATCGCCCTTTGGAAAAATTTTGCAGCTTTCAGCAAACTTTCTCGCGTCAGTGCCAGATCTTCCAAATAAAGCGTTTTTACGAACCCACAGTCGATCGACTTTGAGTCAGTCCTCAAAATCAAATCTATTCCTGAGTCCACAGGATTTTCCAGCAGCGCTTGGAGCATATTAACATCAGTTTTGCGACGCTGTTCGTCCATCGTGCATTCCGCCGAACTATTAACGATAGGATCGCTACGCCTCTAATCACTAATTCACTGGACAAAAACGGACTAAGAATACAAATAAAAAACCTTCCCGGCCCCACAAGTGATAATTTTTTTTGGCATACCTGCTGGCATTACAGGATAGGGGCTGTCGATATTGTTGCGGGGATGACCCGCTTTCGGGTAGGGCCTGTGATTGTAGAAATTTCTCTCCCTCTGAATTTCTCAGGTGATGTTTTTGGCAGTCAAGGTTATTTAGGCTTGTAATGCTCAACTCACTTCCATACAGCTAAATACAGATGTTTAAAATTGAGCGACACAGACAACAGCACTCTTTGGTCTGGCGACCGGAATAACGGAGGCAAACAGTGGCCCTGCTGGGCCTATCTCTCACCGAACGTACTGGTTATCCAGCACTGTCGAGTGTTTAGCCGATAGCTGCTTCCGTGCAGCAATTAAATCACTTCCTGATTTAAATTTCAATCCCTAACCGGAGGTAGGAGTCTCCGAGAGATTGTAGATTAAAGGATGGAATCAGTTAAACCAGGATTCAAAAGTCGCAACAGACAGTCAGATAGCGAGACTAGCACCTACAATCGCTAATAATATTTTCGCGTTAATCTTTGGTAAAATCCCGGTTTAACGAGCCGTCACTGTTTCGGGGCGGGTTTCACAGAGAATATTCGAGTCGATGATACAAGTCTATTTTATCTTGATGTATTTGCCTCGATCGGCGTTCTGCAGCCGTTAAAAATCCCAAACCCGGAGTCTGTTAACTTTAAGACTTAGGTACAGGGATTAAAAAAACCGGGTTTTTCCACATCAGCCCCCCCGACCGACTTGCAGGGGGGCAGGTTTACATTTACCCCATCGGACTTAGACTAAGAAACCCGGTTTTTGGGAAAATATTGGGTTTGGTAACGAGAAATCTGAAAAGAAACCGGGTTTAGTCGGAATAGTGCGTCTAGATATGGCAATCGCCCGGTTGCGCTACAGCTAACAAAAATTAACTCACTAGATTTACTCTACCGCTTGAGAGCGCAGCGCTGATTCCACTGCCAGCAGAGCTCGATCGACTTCAGCGGCGGTGACAATCAGCGGCGGGACAAATCTCAGCACTTTCGGCCCTGCGGGAACCAAGAGCACTCCTGCGGCGATGGCAGATTTGACGATATCAGCCGATGTAAGTTCGATATCAGCTTGCAATTCCATCCCGACAATCAAACCCCAGCCGCGCACTTCAGCAATTAAATGCGGATATGTGGCCGCCAACTTGTTGAGGCCTGATTTCAACTGTTCCCCGCGCTGCTGCACGTTTTCCAGAAGGTTTTCCCGTTCTAAAGTTTGGCAAACGCACAAAGCTACAGCGCAAGCAAAAGGATTGCCGCCGAAAGTGCTGGCGTGACTTCCCGGTTCAAATACATCGCAGGAAGATTTGCACAGCATAGCGCCGATCGGGATACCGCCGCCCAACCCTTTTGCAGACGTAAAGATATCCGGTTCAATGCCGAGGTTTTCGTAGCCCCAGTATTTGCCGCTGCGTCCCATCCCGACTTGCACTTCGTCGAGAATCAGCAAAATGCCTTTTTCGTCGCAAATTTCCCGAATGCGCTGGAAGTAGGCGAGCTCTCCGGGGCGAACTCCGCCTTCGCCTTGCAGGGCTTCCAGCATAATTGCTGCTACTTGGCGTTCGTCTTTGTCGAGTTGCTCGATCGCACTTTCGATCGCACTAATATCGTTGTAGGGCACGTAGTGAAATCCGGGAACCAAAGGACTAAAACCCTTCTGGTATTTAGGCTGTCCCGTTGCCGTAATTGTCGCCAAAGTCCGCCCGTGGAAACTTGCAACAGCGGTAATGATTGTCGGATTCGAGATATTTAATTTTTCGTGGGCGTACTTGCGGGCGAGTTTAATTGCCGCTTCATTAGCTTCAGCGCCGGAGTTGCAAAAGAAAGCTCTGTCCGCGCAAGAATGGTCTACAAGCCACTTTGCCAGCTCGCCCTGTACGGGGATGTAATAAAGGTTAGAAACGTGGTGCAGGGTCTGAATTTGCTGAGTTACCGCTGCAATCATTGCCGGGTGGGCGTGTCCCAGAGTGCAGGTAGCAATACCAGCCACAAAATCGAGATATTCGCGGCCCTCGGTATCCCAAACGCGGCAGCCCAGGCCCCGTTCTAGGGCGATCGCAAAACGCCCGTAAGTTGTCATTACATAGCTGTCGAAACTCTCAGAACTGAAGAGACTGGCTTCGGCTTGCACGTTTGGTTCTTTTAGTAAGGTTTCTGGACTCACGAATCGCTCCTTAACACATAATATGCAGACCTCGATTGTACGGTAAAAATCCAGGTTAGCGGTGCAGCCTGTTAGTTTTGTCATAAAATCATAACAGTAACTTCAATTAATCCTTCACAAATCTACTGATGAGTTATTACATTTCTCCTAACTTTCTCGATAAAGTTGCGGTGCACGTCACTAAGAACTTTTTAAATTTGCCCGGGGTAAGAGTTCCCCTAATTTTGGGAATTCACGGCCGCAAAGGAGAAGGCAAAACTTTTCAAACCGAACTGGTTTTTCGGCGGATGGGCTTTGAACCGGTGATGATATCTGGCGGGGAATTAGAAAGCCCGGATGCCGGAGATCCGGCGCGTTTAATTCGCTTGCGCTACCGGGAAGCGGCGGAGCAAATTCGGGTGCGCGGCGAGATGTGCGCCATCTTTATTAACGATTTGGATGCCGGTGCTGGCAGGTTCGATACTACTACTCAATATACTGTCAATACTCAGATGGTCAATGCGACTCTGATGAATATTGCTGACAATCCAACTAACGTGCAGTTACCGGGAAGTTATGACAGTACGCCGCTGCACCGAGTGCCGATTATTGTCACCGGAAATGATTTTTCTACGCTGTACGCGCCGCTGATTCGCGACGGGCGGATGGAAAAGTTTTATTGGGAACCCAGCCGCGATGATAAAATTGGCATTGTTGGGGGAATTTTTGAGTCTGACAAATTGTCAAAAACCGAGATTGTGGGGTTAGTCGATCATTTTCCCGATCAGGCGATCGACTTTTTTAGCGCTTTGCGATCGCGCATTTATGACGAACAAATTCGCGAATTTATTCACAAAGTAGGAATCGAGCGAGTTTCCAAACGTTTGGTAAACACTTTGGAAGCAGCGCCAGATTTCAAAAACCCGGATTTCAGCCTCGCTCATTTATTAGAAATGGGCAGTTTGATGGTAGGCCAACAAAAGCGGATTCAGGAAATGCGCTTAGTAGATGAATACAACCAATCGCGGCTGTTTAACGTTCAAGGAACCCCCAATGCCCCTGCTGCTGCGCCGACGCAAAGTCAATTAAACGACCCGTCATCCAAATATTATAAGGCTTACGTCGATCCAAATTCTGAAGGTGGTAACGGTCATGCGGCGCGGCTGAGTTCTGAGGTATTGGAACAAGTGCAGCAGTTGTTAGCAAGAGGCTGCAAAATTGGCATGGAATATGCAGATAATCGCCGATTTAAAACTGGTTCTTGGCAAAGTTGCGCGACGATTAACAGTGCACAGGAAAAAGATGTGGTTGCATCTTTAGAAACTTGTTTGGCGGAACACGGCAACGAATACGTGCGGCTGATTGGTATCGATCCAAAAGTCAAGCGGCGGGTAGCTGAAACAATTATTCAGAGACCAGAAAAGTAGTTAAAGTAGGGTGCTCTTCGGCGCACCTTACAAATTCAAGTAATGCGAACTTTAAAAGTTAAGGTAGGGTGCTTTTCGGCGCACCTTACAAGTCAAAGTAATTTACTAAAATAGGGTGCGCGCCTTACCAATTCACACTCAATTCTGCAAAAAATTATCCAGGACTTACGCATAAATACCAAAGAAACCGGGTTTTTTACCGAATCGGCAGGATCGAACAAAGTATTTTCGTAAAAAACCCGGTTTCTGCGCCCCCACAAACTCAATTCTGCAAAAATTTATCAAAAGTTGCCCGATCGCACATAGCAACTTGAGCACCCACTTTAGTTGTGCACAAAGCGCCCGCTGCTGCGCCCCACCGCACCGCCTCTGACAGCGACAGACCGGCATCTAATGCAGAGGCTAACCCGCCGTTAAAAGCATCGCCAGCAGCCACAGTGTCGATCGCCTCCACAGCAAAAGCCGGTACAAAAAAGGTTTCATCCGCAGTAACAGCAACAGCCCCGCGATCGCCCAATTTGACAATAACATTCTTGACACCGCGCTCCTGCAACTGTTTGGCAGCTACAATCGCTGTTTCAGTGTCATTCACCCGAAAACCGACTAACTGGCCCGCTTCCACTTCATTCGGCGTCATAATGTCAATTAGCGGATAAAGTTCGATCGGCAAATCCGCCCTCGCCGGTGCTGGATCGAGAATAACTCGCACCCCCGCCTCACAAGCAGCTTTCGCAGCTTTTTGGACAACTTCCAGGGGAATTTCTAACTGTAACAGCAAAGATGTAGCTGCTGTTAACAGTTTTTGGAGACGTTCTATATCTGCTTCACCGACATTATTGTTCGCGCCCGGAATCACAATAATATTATTTTGACCTGTCTCGTCTACCGCGATAATTGCCACTCCTGAATGAGTGCTTTGGTCTATTAATACATTGTCTGTACTTAAACCATAAGATTGTAAATTAGTCAATAATTCTTCAGCAAATTTATCGTTGCCGACGCGGCCGATGATGTTAGTAGAAGTGCCCAGACGGGCGGCGGCAACGGCTTGATTTGCTCCTTTGCCACCGCCTGCTGTGAAAAAATTGCTACCGATGATAGTTTCCCCTGGCTGCGGCAACCGGGGAGTTTTTGCTGCTAGGTCGATGTTGATACTGCCGAATACGATGATCGTCATAAATTCTTCAATTTGGTAATTGGTAAGCTGTAGGGCATTTAATTTGTAAACTACTTTTTACTTAAACTCTTGTGGGGCGGGCAGGATAGCCCGGGGCGATCGAACTTCAAGTTAAATGCCAAATAGTTTAATTGGTAATTGGTAATTGGTAATTGGTAATTCTCCCACTCTCCCATTCTCCCCCTCTCCCCCTCTCCCTCTCTCCCACTCTCCCTCTCTTCCTTAAGACGTGCTAGAACAGTTATGATCTACATCGGTCAATTCAATGGCTGCAATTACTCTCGATCGCAATCCCTGTGTCCTGCTAGTTGAAACAGACGAAGTTCTCGCCGGACACTTGAGTCTCGACTTAAAATCCTCCGGCTACGAACCGGTAGTAGCTTCTAACACCGCCACCGGCCAAAATTTAGCCCGTGAATTGCAGCCTGCTTTGATTGTAATTGACCGGATACTTGGCGCTGAGTCGGGGCTGTCACTGTGTTCTTACCTCAGAAGTATTGGCAATCGAGTGCCGGTGCTGCTATTGGTCGGTCGCGATACAGTGGACGATCGCGTAGCTTGTCTGGAAGCTGGCGCGGATGATTATTTTCTCAAACCTTACCGCACTGAGGAGTTTTTGCAGTTGGTGCGTTTGTATTTGCAGCCGGATAACACCAGCAACGAACAATTGAGGTTTGGCGATTTAGTTTTGGATTTGGCCTCTAGGCGGGCCTTACGCAACGGACGGGCGATCGACCTGACGATGAAGGAATATGAGCTGCTAAAGTATTTGATGGAACATCCCCGCGAGGTTTTGACTCGGGAACAAATTCTCGAAAATGTTTGGGGTTACGACTTTTTGGGCGAGTCGAATGTGATTGA
The DNA here is from genome assembly GCF_036704965.1 of Microcoleus sp. F10-B2. Lineage (NCBI taxonomy): Bacteria > Bacillati > Cyanobacteriota > Cyanophyceae > Oscillatoriales > Microcoleaceae > Microcoleus > Microcoleus sp. F10-B2. The sequence goes on from NZ_JAUBTB010000127.1 coordinate 9,478, forward strand.
GGTTTACATCCGCTATCTGCGTCTCAAGATTGAAGATGAGGGCGAAAAGCGTTTGATTCAGACGGTGCGCGGTGTTGGCTATGTGATGCGGGAAGCTTGAAGCAGTCAGTTGACTGTTGACTGTTGGCTGTTGGCTGTTGGCTAGTTCCAATGTCCAATTGTCAATTAGCAATCTAAAATCTAAAATCTAAAATCAATATGAATTATTTAGCTACTTTGCTCGGTATTGGAGTAAGTATATTTTTGCTGGGATGTTCGCCGACTTTACCGATCGCGAATGCTGGTGCTACTGGTATTTTGGCGGATCGGTCTCCGACGGCGAAAACATCGGGTCAAGTGCTGCCTGTTTCTGCTAGAGCTCGGATAGCCGATCGCCCAATCAAACTCGAAGTGGCGAAAACAGTGGAACAGCAGGCTATGGGTTTAATGTACAGAACTTCTTTGCCGGATGACAGAGGAATGCTGTTTGAGTTTAAACCGGCGCGGCGGGTCAATTTTTGGATGAAAAATTGCCAGATTTCTCTGGATATGATTTTTATCCGGGATGGGGTGGTTGAGGCGATCGAAGTTTCTGCACCTCCTTGTACTGCCGATCCTTGTCCTACCTACGGGCCCGATACTGTTGTCGATCGAGTGATTGAACTCCGGGGCGGAAGGGCCGCTGAACTCGGTGTGAAAGTGGGCGATCGTATTGAAATTGAGTTTTTTAACGAAAACCTCCCTCAATAAACAATCCCCCGGTTTTCTTCTTGCTTCTTTTTAGCATCCGTTACATCCGTTGCCGAACAGCTTTGTGCCTTCGGAATACCCGCGAAAATTTAGAAACTTTACAAAAATTGATAAAATCCGTTAAAATATTAATGTAACATTCAGTACAAACACCAAAAGATTTGCTACGATGTCGATCTCAGTCAGTCAGGACTTGAGCTTGTTTCCGGAAGCTGTAGATTCTCGGTCGCAGGTATGAGACGAGTCAGCGACTCGTTACCAATCCTGAGAGACGATACTCAGCCTCAAGGTGTAGCAACACGAAAAGAAATTCTCTGGAAGTTCTGGCGATCGAGCTAAATCTACTAAACCTATCTAAAGTAATATGCTACGAGCCAATTTAATTATTGGCGTTAATTGGCAAAGTTAACTTCTGGTAGCAGGTTGGGGTTGGATCGAAATATCTAACTAAGTTTGCCGAAGTAGATGTGCGGATTCTGTATTTTGGCAGATGAAGTTAAACTCTGAACCTGGTTTAGTAGTTTTAGGTAGCAGAATTTATTCTGATTCGCACTGCAAAGATGCCGAGGTATTCAGTTTAGGTGCGATCGCAATCGCAAGTCGATCGGGCCGACATCAGCAAAATTGCAAAACCTTTCACTTTTTGGGAAAGGTTAGCTTTACAGTAGCACTCAGCATTACGTTTGGCAGTTCAACCGCTAATAGCGTTTTAAAAGCTATCGACGGTAACAAGACAAATTTAAAACTGGCTTATTACTCATCAAAAACATCAGGTTCACATCAGAAAATGGTGTCCTATACTTAGAGGTGAAATCACATGGCACCCGCTAAATACACTCGATTAATACGATTTTTACAAGAAGATTTGGCAATTTCGCCCGCGTCAATTGCTGTCGCCGAACGTGTCGGCGATAACAAACAGCGGCAGCCTGATAAAGACCCGAATTCTTTGCCGATGGTTCTGTGGCAATACGGTTTAGTCACTCTCGAACAGTTGGATAAAATCTTTGATTGGTTATCCGAAGCATATTAAAAGGATTTTAGATTTTAGAGAGAATCCAAAATCCAAAATCCTTTAATAACTTGGATTAGGATTCAGCCAAGAATTTGGCAGCAGCGGCAACGCCGGCACCAGGAGTGTAGCCTTCATGACCCAATTCTCGCAACACGACTTCTAAAGAGGAAATTGCTGCTAGAATATCGCGATCTGCCACAAATCCCAAATGACCGATTCGGAAGATTTTACCTTTCAAATGGTCTTGTCCGTCGGCGAGAGCAATGTCAAATCTCTTTCTCATCAAAGTCCGCACTTTTTGAGCATCTACGGATGCTGGCGGCATAACCGAAGTAATCGCAGGGCTGGCGGCATCGTCAGCAGCAAACAACGGCAAACCTAAAGCTTTTACAGCAGCGCGAGTAGTTTTCATTAAGCGTTGGTGTCGCGCGAAAACATTTTCCAACCCTTCTGTTTTCATCATCTGCAGCGATGCTTGCAGGGCGAAAAACATATTGACAGGGGGAGTAAAAGGAGTGGTATTTTTGGCAGCGTCTTTGCTATATTTGCCCAAATCCAAATAATAGCGGGGGAGTTTCGCAGTTTTGTAAGCTTCCCAAGCTTTGGGACTGACGGCCACAAAACCCAAACCTGGAGGAATCATGTAAGCTTTCTGAGAACCCGAAGCAATGACATCGATGCCCCAGGCGTCCATCGGAATATTGACAGCGCCTAAGCTAGTGACAGCATCGACCATAATTAAAGCTTCACCGTGGGCCTTAACGTGGCGGTTGATGGTTTCGAGGTCGTTGAGGACGCCGGTAGAGGTTTCCGAGTGGGTGATGATGACAGCTTTGATTTGCTTCTCTGTATCTGCTTCGAGTTTTTCGCGGAAGTGCTCCGGGTCTAGAGGTTGGCCCCACTCAGCTTTAATAATTTCGGCGTTTAAACCGTAAGCTTCGGCGACTTCAGCCCAACGTTCGCCAAATTTGCCGTTAGTCCCGACTAAAACTCGATCGCCCCCACTCAAGAAATTAATTATCCCAGCTTCCATCGCGCCGGTACCGGAAACAGTTAAACTCAGCACGTCACTTTTTGTTTGGTGCAGCCATTTGAGGTTTTCGGTACATTCTGCAAAAATCCCGTCAAATTCCTTGCTGCGGTGGCCCATCGGGTGTTTTGCCATCGCTAACAAGGCCGCTTCAGGTACCGGCGTCGGGCCGGGAATCATCAGCATTAATTTGTTGTCCATGATATTGTCCTAAGTTTTTCTGTGGGAGTTATATAGAATAAATCAAATACGATACGTCACGTCGCTACTCTAACTTTTTTAACTTTTAACTCCCTTGTGGTTAATTTCATTTAGAGACCAGCGGTGTTCTACCGCTAAGTTCGATCGCTCGCAGCTTTGTTCTAATTGCTTTTGAATGGCAAGGGCTTTACGCAGGGTAATAATAAGTTGGTGCACTTGTTGCTGCTGCGGCGATTGTGGACTGACAGCAAACATCGTTTTGCGTTCTAACAATTGAAGTAGCAATTCATAATGAATGTACGAAGGAAGGGGGATTGGCTCCATGAAAGCTAATATACCTCAGCGAACCGATACCCCATTGCAATTGCATGAGGCATCACAGGTGAACATTAGATGCCCGATTTTTTATTTGTTTTCTAACCGTACAGCAACCCCTGCTTTGCCGATCGAATATTCGGGGCTGGGTGCGTTGGATACGCTAAATCTTGCGATCGACCCGCTTACAGAATAGATTTAATTGCTTTCTGGCAAAATATTTCTATGCCATATAGCTTTGAGTGCTATTTTTTTTTACAGTAGCGCTTGAGTCGATGCAGGCTAGAAATTCTCATTATTTACCTAATTAATCATTTTTTATCAGAATTAAGGGTGGTTTGTCAAGCGGTCTCGCCTTTCACAGGCTGGGAGGGCGATCGGCAAGCGAGGCTAAAGCTGCACCCGGATCGGGCTGCTTGACCAGAGATTCGCCGATGAGAACGGCTTCGGCGCCCGCGCTGGCAAGTTTAGCGAGGTCGGCGGGAGTGTGGATTCCTGACTCGCTGACGGTGAGGATGCCTTTTGCTTGGATTTCGGTTTGGCGCGAGGCTAATAGTTGGCTGGTGGTTTCTAAACTGACGGAAAAATCTGCTAGGTTGCGGTTGTTGATGCCGATCAGGTTGACGCCTTCTAGAGTTAATACTCGATCGAGTTCTTCGAGAGTGTGAACTTCTATTAAAGCTGTCATTCCCAAAGTCTTGACAATTTTGACAAAGTATTGTAAGTCTTTGTCAGATAAAATGGCGGCGATTAACAAAACAGCATCAGCGCCGTGAATGCGGGCTAGATAGATTTGGTAGGGATAAATAATAAACTCTTTGCAAAGTAAGGGTAAATCGACGGCGGCACGGATTTTAGCGAGGTTGTCGAAGCTGCCTTGAAAGAACTTTTCATCGGTAAGTACGGAGATGCAACTGGCGCCGTTTTGTTGGTAAGCTAGGGCGATCGCCACTGGGTCGAAATCTTCGCGAATTACGCCTTTGCTGGGGGAAGCTTTTTTCACTTCGGCGATGATAGTGGGTGTGGTTTTGCCGTTTTTAAGTGCGGCAAGAAAGTCACGGGTTGGCGGTGCGAAGGGGAGTTTTTTGTGCAGTTCGGATAAGGGAGTGCGATCGCGCTTTTGGGCCACTTCAGCTTCTTTTTGCCAGACGATTTCTTCGAGGATGTGCTGGGGTTCGGCGTCGGGTACGGCGATTTGGTAGCTGAGGTAGAGTACGGAGACGGATGTGCTGGGGGGACGGCGGCGGATTTGAAGCATGATAGGGGGATAAAGGGCGATCGTACAAGTTTCAACTGAGATATTGCATCATTCTTCATAGTGGAACAGGCATCTTGCCTGTTCTTGAAGGGTGGGCATCCTGCCCACCCCACAAAAGAACTTACTCTTTGTGGAACAGGCATCTTGCCTGTTCTTGAGAATGCTGCAAAATTTCAATCTCAACTTATTCTATAATAGAAGTCTCTATCTGGCAATTGGTCAACCGATTTTTAATGGCGTATTCACCATTGAATTAGCTCAAGTATTATTAAAAAATCGAATAGTCAAACTGAGTTTTTTAGGAAAAAAGTGAGGCAATAGTTCAATGGATACCCGATTGAGATACCAACAAATTATCAAAACCATACTTCAGGAACACGCTAATTTCCGCAATACTATACCTGACGGCTATCATTCTCAACTGCTATTTGATGACGAGCGAGGAGGATACTTAGTTTTGGATATTGGTTGGAATGATGACAATTACCTTCACGCCACACCAATCCACCTTGATTTAATCGACGGTAAAATCTGGATTCAATATGATGATACCGAAGAAGGAGTGGCTACCGATTTACTAGCAGCAGGCATTCCAAAAGAAGATATTGTACTTGGTTTTCGCCATCCTAATGTGCGGCAATATACTGAATTTGGAACTGGTTTGAGTGCCAAAGATGAAAGAAATTTTGTTGAATCTGCGGCTATGCAGTCAGCCTAAGTAGACTACGGAGACGGAGGTGCTGGGGGGATAGCGGCGGATTTGAAGCATGATAGGGGGATAAAAGGCGATCGTAACAAGTTTTTATTATATAAGGTCGATCGCCCTTTTCAATCTATGATAAAATGCGATTAACTAAGTATTCGGAGATAAACCGATGCAATTAGAAGACTATTTTGAATTTCTCGACCCTGATGACATCCGCATCAAAGGACATCGGATCGGCATCGACGACGTGATTAAATATTACTTGGATGGATATTCGCCAGACCAAATTCTGGAAGAATTACCAAGTTTGAATTTAGAGAAAATTTACGCGACGCTCACCTATTATCTGCAAAATCGGAAGCAGATGGATGCTTATATGTTGCGGCTGGCGAAGTGGCGGGAAGAACGCTATCAGGAATGGTTGGCTAATCCATCTCCTCTAGCATTGCGTTTGAGAGCAATCAAAGCACAGCGAGAACAGGAGTTACTTAACCTGAAGTGAAAATTCGTTTTTTACTCGATGAGAATTTGCCGCCGAAGCTCAAAAGTGCTGTTTTAAACCTAGATCCGGAGATAGATATTTTGCGGGTGGGTGATTCAAATGCACCGCCATTAGGCACCTTAGATCCAGAGATTCTCATTTATTTGGAATCATCGAAACGACTATTAGTGACGGATAATCGCAAAAGTATTCCCGGACATTTGGAGGAACATTGGGCCGCAGGGGGACAAAGTTGGGGATTAGTTTGGGTGCGTCCAAGTGGAAGTATCGGCAGATGGGCAGAAACAATTCATTTTATTTGGGAAACTACTGAAGCTGAAGAATGGCTCGATAAGTTAGATTGGATTCCATATTAGAGAATGATGTGGAAAAAGTACGCGCGTGCGTAGCTATCCCGTAAAAATGGCACTTTTGGGCAGCCAAAATCCCCCCGCTAACCCGCAAGTCCGCCGGGGGTTGAAAACCCCCGTCTCATAGCGAAAGTCCTCTAAAAGAGGACTGAAAGGCCAATTCAATAAACAAAGGTCGATCGCGCATTCCCACATTTTACCAAAAGGTCGATCGCACATTTCTAAATTCAAGATAATTCACTTGACGACAATATAATTTTTTATTACTCACCGTTGGGGCGGGAATAGTGAGTATTAACATCCCACATTCCGCAGATGTGGGTCGGATTTCTTTATCAGTTGTGAAAACTTGGAAGCCAAACACTTTTAGGCTGAA
>NZ_JAUBTB010000128.1:0-14222 GCF_036704965.1 Microcoleus sp. F10-B2
CATACGTGAATGCCACGTTTTCTATAGTTGTCTTTTTGTCAAGTACAATTTATACCAAATTAGATGAGCTTACCCTGCACCCATATCAAAATTAAAATTGTAAAAATGGCAGTTCTTGCAACACTTCTTTTTTAGTACGGGGTACTAAAAAATTCCACTCACTAAGAAGTTCATCATAAGAACCCCTAAGCTCAATTCGGTAAATGCGTTCTTCGTCATTATTAGTAACTTTTGGTCTATAAAACACTACAACAGTTTCATTATTATAAGAAGAATATCGTTTCCTTGTCATAATTTACCTCAACATAAAAATCTGCTAAAAAATCAATAGTTCTATATTAACAAATAAATATGGGTATCCCTGCCTAGCGTTATTTGAGGCTCTAAATCAGAAAATACTCATATCCTGATTTAGTAAAGTAACGTGCCTGATATTAGTTGGTCTTCTTAACTGGTTCCCAGGCTAAGGCCTGGGAACCGAGAGCCAGAGGCTCTGCCTCACTAACGGATAAAAATAAAAACAGGAGGCAGAGCCTCATGGAAGGCATTCCCAGGCCTTAGCCTGGGAACGAGCAAACACCTACGCTTTACGCTTCCGACGGCGAATCAGCACACTCATCACTTGCTTCGGATTAGCTGCACGCTGTACGGGACTCCAATCGCCCACTTCGGCAAATCCCAGGCGGTACAAAGTGAGTATGGTTTCCCTGACACCCTTGGGCGAACCTGTCACCGTTACACAAACCACATCCTGTTCCGATTCTGCTGCTGAGTCGTCATTTGGCCGATCGAATTTGTTGTCGTCAGGCAAGAATTCCTGTGACATAATTATGTTCTCCTGGTTTTGGGTTTTCTAGAAAAACCCAAAAACCCAGCCGCCCCGCATTTCAACGCATAGCAGGGCGGCTACAGAGGATGTTAAGATACTCCGTTAGCCTCCAGACTGCTGTGATCAGTTTGGCGGTTAGCTGTCCATTGCTGCTCGCAACAGCTTTGGGCAGTGCAACTAGATTTTTGGGCGACGCGGGCTACTTCCTCTACAAGCAAAGCAACCTCTAACTTCAAAGCGTAGCCGCAGAGGGGGGCCTGTGTCAATCCATTTGGGATTTGGGATTTTACGGGAAGTTACCCACAATCAGGAAACGGCAGTGCCGTTTCCCTACAGTTAATCTGGCGATGGTTACATCTGTTGCGAGGGGGATCGATCAATTATTTTGGGGTAGGGAAACGGCATTGCCGTGTCCTCAATTCCCCTGTTGTCGATTGTTATATCCGATCGGACGGTGTAGCAAAATGAGCTGTTTTGATAAGATCGATCGCACTTCATCCAATCCCATCTCCACATCCGCCAAAATCTCTCCCACAGTTCTGGTATTGCAACCTTGCAAAAACTCAAATTCCGCACTTGACAAATTGAGCAATTGGTAATTGCAATCAAACACTTGTTGACTAGGCCAACCGTGAATACAACCACTCAACTCTGGAATTGCCGCCAAAAGAGCCTGATCGTCCGACCAATCAATTTTATTAACAGGCTTTTTGCCCAAGAAAAACTCGTAATGAGTAATTTCCGTATCCAACAATTCAATTAATCGATAAAGCTCCCGTTCCGTCAAACCCTGAGCTCTTTCTATCAATTCCGGCGCTTTACCCAAAAGTCTTTCTAACTGCCAATATCCCGGATTTGAAAAACCAATAAATTCCAATCCCGAAGCATCAATTAACTCGAACAAAGTCTCGATATTGTAATCAATTTCCTGCGGGTGAACGTACATATCCGCAAAACATTCGTCCCGCTGATTTTCTCCTGCCCAACGCTGTTTTTCGTACTTGACAAGACGGTTGTTTTCTGGTAAAGAAGCAAAGATTTGACGGCCGACTTTCACCCCATCCGGATAGTCACCTTTTTGCGGGCCTTGAAGAAGTGCGATCGCCCTTTGCATCAATTGAATTTCCCAGCGTCCGAGCTCAGCATACACAAAAATGTGCATCAAACCGCCCTCCGCCAACTTCGCCGCCAGCGCTTGAATGCCCCGGATCGGATCGGGTAAGTGGTGCAGCACGCCCACGCAGTTAATCAAATCAAACTCGCCCTCTAACTCGGCGGCATCGTACAGGCTGAGGTGGCGAAAATCAGCTTCGCGCGCCCCCGATCGCCGACAGCGTTCTTGTGCTACCTTCAAAGCACCCTCGCTCAGGTCGATCGCCGTCACCGAAGCTTCAGGATTGAGGTGAATCAGATAATCGGTGCTCGAACCAGTGCCGCAGCCAGCGTCTAAAATCCGAACATCTAGTTTTGGCGGCTTTTGGCCGGTGCAAAAATTGTAAGCATCAGGCCAACTCCAGCGCCAGTTGTACCCAGGGGGCGGTTCATCGGACAAAGGATCGGGCGGGAAAGGGAAAGTATCGTAAAGCCGCCGCACGGCAGCGCTGATATCAGGCGTAGTATCCATAGGTGAGGTAATAGGGCGTGGGTTTTGAGATTGGTTGTCAGTAGCTACGGGGTAACAGCGCTAGGCCATGCACTTCTGTTGCTGCGTTACTCGCAACAAAAGTGTCGCTTCGCGATAGTTGGGCAAGCCTGAAACAGAGGGATCGGGCGATCGACTAACCCTTGATAGCCAAGCCCTGACAGCTTCCGCGTAATAAAACTTATCATTTTTTCTCATATAAGCTCTCTTAAATCTATACAATAAATCTCGACAGGCTTTTTAACAAACAAGGACTGTCAATAACCTACCGCTCAGCTTTCGGGTAAAGCGGAGGCGTCTTTCAAGAGAGCAAGAGGCCTAGAAAAAGGCAGAAGAAAATTTTTGATTTTCTTTTCCCTTAATGAAAGGCACTTGCTGCAATCGCCCAAAGGCAACTCTCCTGCCGAGTCTTTTTTTCCACGGGTGTACGGGCGGGGCGCAGCGGAGGGAGTACCCCGTGCCTGCCTTCCGATCGGACATTTCCCGGCAGGCAGAAAGATGAAACCAAAACATTTTAATCTAAGAAAGTAAGCGCGCCCGAACCTCGTGACAGGTAAAGGCAAAAAGTAAACAAAGCAAAAATACCTAATTTTACCTGCATGAGAAGGCAAGGTTAGTCTGGGTAAATGCTGCAACGATTTAGATAGGGAGCGAAGGAGTCTAATGACTGTAAAGGCAAGTGGTGGAAGCTCGGTTGCGCGTCCGCAACTATATCAAACTGTACCGGTCGCAACAATTTCGCAAGCAGAACAGCAAGACCGCTTCCTACAGCGGGGCGAACTCAGCGAACTGGCAAGTTATTTCAGTTCAGGGGCTCTTCGGATCTCGATTTCTGAGACGCTGACCCAAAACTCGGAACTGATAGTATCCCGCGCAGCCAACCGAATTTTTACCGGCGGTTCCCCGCTGGCATTTTTGGAAAGACCGCAAGAACCTGTGATGGCTGTAGCAGGCGCGGCTCGCGGCGGCTCGGCGAATGTCTCTGAAGGCATGAAACTGGGAAATGTCACCTACGTTGAAAGTCGCGCAGGCGGCGGCAACGGCTCAGGCGGTGGCGGCGGCTTCTTGGGGCTGGGAAATCTGTTTTCGGGCAACGGTGGCGGCGGCCCGATCCCAGCAGGATTTGGGCCGATCAATGTCTCGCGCTACGGCCCTGGCAACATGACCAAATCTCTGCGCGACTTGAGCTGGTTTTTGCGCTACATCACCTACGCGATCGTAGCTGGCGACCCGAACATTATTTCGGTGAACGTGCGCGGACTGCGAGAAATCATCGAAAATGCTTGCTCGTCGGCGGCGACGCTGGTGGCAATGCAGGAAATGAAGGCAGCATCCTTGGGCTATTTCAAAAAGGATAGCGAGGCAAGTGCGATCGTCGGACAGTATTTCGACGTAGCTATTACCGAATTCAAAGCCCCGACACCTTCAGACAAGGTGCGGCAGCGCGAAACCAACGACCAGCAAGGGCTGCAACTGCCTCAAATCTACTTCAACGCAGCCGAGCGCCGGTCGAAATTCGTCATGAAAACCGGTCTGTCCTCGGGGGAAAAGCAAGAAATAGTCAAAGCAGCTTACCGCCAAGTATTCGAGCGCGATATTACCCGCGCATACAGCCAAAGCATTTCTGACTTGGAATCCAAGGTCAAAAATGGCGAAATCTCGATGAAAGAGTTTATTCGTCGCCTTGGCAAATCTCCTCTGTACCGCCAGCAATTCTACGAACCGTTTGTCAACAGCCGTGCTGTAGAATTGGCCGCTCGTCACTTCCTAGGCCGCGGTTTGAGCTCGCGGGAGGAATTCAGCAAGTATTTTGCGATCGTCACCAAAGGCGGCCTGCCAGCCCTCGTAGACGCGATGGTTTATTCCCAGGAATATTCCGACTACTTCGGCGAAGAAACCGTGCCTTACCTGCGGGGTTTGGGCCAAGAAGCTCAGGAATGCCGCAACTGGGGCCCGCAAATTGATTTGTTCAATTTCAGCGCTCCGTTCCGCAAGGTTCCTCAGTTCATCACCTTGTTCGCAGGCTACACCCAGCCGCTGCCAGACCAGCACGTTTACGGTGTCGGCAATGACCCGTTAGAAATTCAGTTCGGCGCGATTTTCCCGAAAGAAACTCGCAACCCCAAAAACCGTCCAGCTCCCTTCGGCAAGGACACCCGCCGTATCCTGATCCGTCAAGGTGCGGGGATTGAAAACCAATTGAGCAACCCGGAAGCCCGCGGCAAGGCTCCCGGCTCTCTCGGCCCCAAGGTCTTTAAATTAGACCAGTTGCCGGGTGGCTACGTGTCTCCCAAAAAACTGACGGGCCGCGCTGTTGCAGGCGGTGGCTACAGCAGTGCTTCCAGTGTCAAATTTACCGAAAGTTCCACCCAAGCGGTGATTCGGGCTGCTTACCTGCAAGTGTTCGGTCGCGACGTGTTCGACGGCCAGCGCCAAAAGGTGGCGGAAATTAAGCTGGAAAACGGCGACATCACGATGCGCGAGTTTATTCGGATGTTGGCGAAGTCTGACGTGTTCCGCAATATGTACTGGAGCAAGCTTTACGTTTGTAAGGCGATCGAGTACATTCACCGCCGACTCCTGGGACGCCCTACCTACGGCCGTCAGGAAATGAACGCTTACTTTGACATTTGTGCTAAGAAGGGTTTCTACGCGCTGGTCGATGGCATCATCGACAGTCTGGAGTACAACGAAGCTTTCGGGGAAGATACAGTGCCCTACGAGCGCTACGTAACTCCCGCAGGTTTGTCGATGCGGACGATGCGATCGGGTTCCGTTGCCGAGCAAAATCTCCAAGCTCAGATTGCCGACACGCCTCGGTTTATCGAACTCGGTGTCGCAGGCGATCGGGGCGATTTCGAGTTGCAAACTCGGATTGCTCAAGGTGTCAGCAAGCGGCGCGAACAAACTAAGGTGTTCAAGCTGACGAATACTTCGGACAAAGTAGCTTTGAAAACTTTAATTCAAGCTGCTTACCGTCAAGTTTTTGAACGCGACTTGAATCCCTACGTTGTGAAGAATGAATTCACGGCGCTGGAAAGCAAACTTGGCAACAATGAAATCAATCTCAAGGAGTTCATTGAAGGTTTAGGTTGTTCCTCGCTGTACGTCAAACAGTTCTATGCACCTTATCCAAATACTAAGGTGATTGAGTTGGGCACCAAGCACTTCTTGGGCCGGGCTCCTCGCAATCAGGCGGAGATTCGGACCTACAACCAAATCTTGGCAAGTAAAGGGATTAAGGGCTTTATCAACGCGATGTTGAACAGCGTTGAATATGCTGAGGCTTTTGGTGAGGATACTGTTCCTTACCGCCGGTTCCCGACTCTACCGGCTGCTAATTTCCCGAATACTGAAAGACTGTACAACCAGTTGACTAAGCAGAACGGTGAAATTGTGGTTCCGAGTTTTGAGCCTGTGGCTGCGATCGACAGAAGCTAATACAACAGATTCCAGCTCGATCTCTTCGAGTGCCGTAGGGACACGGCACTGCCGTGTCCCTACCTATCCTCTAAGAAGATTGAGTTGGTAAGTTGACAAAAATACCTCGCTATGGTAATGCTGTAGCGGGGTATTTTTGCAACCGCAGATTTTAGCGGATAAACGCGGATGAACGCTGATGGGATAATATGAAATGCTCATTTCGGCAACTTGCGAAAGCAGCCTAACACCTATCACCTAACAGCTATCACCTAATACCTACAACCGAACACCTTTAACTAATTAGCTCGATCGCCCGATCGGCTTGAATCAAACCATATCCACTGGCCAAGTCAAATCCCACATCAAAACCGGGCGTGTTTGGATCGTCCATATCCAAAGCCGTTTGCGCTAGCACTCTATTAATGTCCGCAGGGCTTAAGTAGGGATTTGCTTGCAGCATCAAAGCCGCAACTGCCGCCGCATGAGGAACCGCTGCAGATGTGCCCGAGAAATTGGGGAAACTGTCAGCATCTTCCAGAATATCGTTACCAAAGAACGTCGTATTGGTATTGTTGGGAGCGACGAAACTCGGCTGCGGGCGCAACTCGGGTTTAGATAGAAGATCGCCCTTTTCATCAAACAAAATAGGAGTGCCGCCAGCCGAAGAAAAGTCTTCCAATATTGCAGGATTTACACCGTATTCAGGAGTGAGAAAATAAGAGGCTGCCCCGACTGCTGCGACTCCTCTGGCATTTGCACTTCCGTATGCAGTTGAACTATTGGTGTTGTAATTATTGATTTTGAAGGTAGAAGAAAAGCCCGCCACATACTTCATCAAACCGGGAGCATCACCGGATCGCTTGGCAATCATGAGATTGAATAAATTGGAGCCAAAGGAACCATCATTGCGAAATGTCAGCTCCTCGATCGGATCTCCTCCCACATTTAATAGCGTACTGTGAGCCAATACTTTTTGTTTTGTACTGTCAACCAAGTAAATATCGAGGTCGTTAGTCGATCGACCCATCGGTGAGTCCCATTGGAATGAGAGGCTGAAGGAATCATCTTTCTCTAGCGTGATGCTTTGATAGATATCGACTTTAATCCCCGGATCGAAGTCATGCAATTCTCCAAAACCAGCAAAGAAACCAGCCGAGTTGAAAGCACTTTGATAGCTAGCGCGAGCTTTATTGCCTGCAGAAGTAAAGTAGACAACTCCTTTTTTGACTACTTCTTCGATCGCTTGGGCAATGATGCCATCCTGGAACATCGGTTGAGATAGGAAACCCACATCATCTACAATGATTTGCGCTCCCTGTGCTGCCAGCGAGCGAATGCCATCAGCCACAATTCTTTGACTTGCTTTTAAGAATTCTAGAGAGCTGTTAAACTCACCCGCTGCAGAGCCTGTATGAAATAACAAATCGGCTCCTGGAGCAATATCGTAGATAATTTGCAGCAAAGCTCTGCCTTCATCGGCAGACGTAAATAAGTTATTACCCGATTCTTCTGCTAACACCTTAACATTTGCAGGCAAATCGCCACTTTTAATATCTGCGGCTGCTCCACCCAAACGGTTGAAACTATCAGATACAACCCCGATTTTAACGCCCGTGCCGTCTACCCTAAACCGCTCTCTAGCAATATCCGATCGCATTGCCCAATCTCCCCGCCCCACCACCGATCCTCCATCCCTCAAAGATAGGAAAGCTGAGTAGTCGATCGCGCTGGCACGGGTGTTTTTCAGAATTGCCAGCAAGTCCCCAGTCTTAGTGCTAATTAATGTGCTGTCGCTATTTTCCCCCGTGTCTTGGTAAACGATTAATTCATCGAGGGTTAACTCTGGGCCCAAACAGAGCCGATCGCGATCGCTAAGATTGAAGTCAGTCAGAATGTCAGTTCCTTGCTGCTGTTGCAGCACAAAGATATCGCTTCCAGTCCCGCCGATTAAGACATCTTGCCCCGCATCGCCCCACAGCGTATCGTTGCCACCATAGCCCCAGAGTGTATCGCTGTCGGCAGTACCCCGCAGGATGTCATCATCGCTGAATCCATCAATAAAATCGCCACCGAAGCCTTGATTGTTTGTGATATCTTTGACATTGTTCAATCCTGGCATCAGATCGCTCAAATTGTTGGGGAGATCGATCGAACTTGTCATGTTGTTGCTGGGAAACAAATTGTTGCGATCGAGGAAAGCAGGTAATTTGATATTTGCAAAATCATTGCTCATGGAAGTTGCTCTGAATTACAATTTTTTTTCATGCGAAACGAGACCTCACCTAGGCGCTGTCAATTCATGGGCTTTTAACTAATTTAATTAGTTCCAAAAATTTCTAAACAAATTCCTTAGATCGTCTTGGGGCCTGTAAGGATGCGGCATAGGTAACTCATTCTTCCTGTCCTGTTTCTGCTGTTGGCACCGCTCGTTGTCAATTAAGCTGAAGTTCCAACTGGGAGAATCAATGCGTGTTATGCTTTGATTTTTGCGGTCTATTCTGGAGGTAAAAGTACCAGATTCAATGACTGTATCACCGCGTTTTATCTCATAAGAGAAGTCATTATTCCCAGGTTGTACAGCTAAATGATTACCCCTGTGTTGGATGTCAAAAGACACTTTAAATCTTTCTGACATGGGAGCTTTTTTGTACTCGCGCTCGGTATAAGGATAAGGGTTTCGATCGAGTCCAGGGGTGACATTTCGGATAGTAACGCGCAACCCTGGAGCGGGTGGTGTAGTTTGGGAAATGAAGGCTGCTCTCCCGAAGACTAGCTCTTCGTGGTTGCGGCTGTGAGTTTCCGTATTAGGGAAATAGAACTGACCGTTACACTTGCCTGAGTCTACTTGGTAAGTTGTAGTGACAGACAAAGTAGTTACTGCACCGACATTGAATTCTTCAGAGTCTTGAAATTGCAATCCGGTTTGCAGGGCTGGCGGTGGGGATTGCGCGTTGGTAATATCAGACAGCACCGGTACGCTTAACAGTGAAATTCCCATGACTGTAGAAACAAATTTTGCTTTCCTTGTTAGAATTGATTTTTGTAATTTCATCGGTTTTACCTCACAAATATTTGCAACTATCGGCAAGTTTTAGCAAGCAGATAACTGATATCGTGTCCGGTCGATTACCATAACAAAAACTGTTTGTAGTGCGGACTTTCTGCAGCAGGATAGTGCGGGTTCAAGTCCGTAATACGAGGCATACTTATTGCGGTCGATCGGACCTACACGACATTGGTAACAAGTTAAGCTAAGAAAGCATTTGTCAATCAGCAATTATGCTCAACATTTACTCGGATTTTGGGCATAAAACTGAGATTTGGGCGATCGTGCGATCGTGCCGAAGGTGATATTTATACTTACTCCCTCTCAAATCGTAAATTTTCCACTCCTAAAAAAGCAGTTTTTTTGAGTAATATTACTGATTGACAAATGCAATTAAGTCTTAACTTGTCACCAATGCCTACACGATAGGATGCGATAATTTTTTGGCCTTGCTGATTTCTAATTCGATTTATTCTCAATCTAATGCAAGGTGTTGTTCGCATCATGTGTACAAGCATCTCGAATTCAGGCTTTTATGTCGATAGATAAACTTCGCGTTGCAGATCGATTTTCCACAGATAAAGTTCGTGCAGGTATCCGCCACAGCCAAACTGTTTAAATTCAGGGAGTTTGAGCCAATTGCTGGCAGTCGGTTAGAGTCCAAAAAATTTAACCGAATTGCAATTCACAAAAATTGTCTCCTGTCAATAGATGAAATTCGTCAATTATTTGGTAAGCTTCAGAGGAAATATTGTTCATCGAAAAAATTTGTAACAATTAATACTTTTCTCGATAAAGCATGGAGCTGGAACAGGGACTTGAATGGGTCGATCGGCTGGTGAAAAATCGCACGGGCAATCCTCTGACTGCTATGGAAATTGCCCTGCTTAGAGGTGCGTGGTTGGGAGAAACCTACGAAGCGATCGCGCAGACAACTAACTACTCTGCCAGCTACCTCAGCCGTACCTTTGCACCCCAGTTATGGCAACGTTTATCAACTGCCTTTGGCGAATCTGTAACGAAGAAAAGCTTTCGTGCTTGTGTAGAACGCCTTGCGGCCGGACAAATAATTGCAGAACAACAGGGACAAGAGACAGAAAAACAAAAGAATGCTCCTGTTCTTGCTGACCATCAAGCTAGCCTTGCCCAAACACCAGCCACTGCGATCGGCAGCCTCAATATGGTTCCTCTTTGTGATTGGGGAGAAGCGATCGATGTCTCCATTTTTCACGGACGCACTCAAGAATTAGGCACGCTAACCCAGTGGATAGTGCGCGATCGCTGTCGATTAGTCGCCCTGTTAGGGATGGGTGGCATTGGCAAAACCGCACTGTCAGTAAAACTGGCCCTGCAGATTCAAGAACACTTCGAGTTTGTTGTGTGGCGATCGCTGCGGAACGCGCCTCCCCTCGAAATCCTGCTGGCGGATTTGGTGTCATTTCTGTCGCACCAGCAGGAGACGAAAGCCGATCCCGGCAAACTGCTGGAATGCTTGCGGCAGTCGCACTGTCTGGTAATTCTCGATAACCTGGAAACCCTGCTGGATGCCAAACAAGTCGGACGCTTCCGTCCCGGCTTTGAGGATTATGGCGAACTATTGAGATTGCTGGGCGAAGTGGGGCATCAAAGCTGTGTAATCCTCACCAGCCGGGAAAAACCGGTGGAAGTAGCGGCCCTGGAGGGGGTAGAACTGGCAGTGCGATCGCGGAGGCTAGAAGGTTCCCCAGAAGCAGCACAGGCGATCGTGCAGGGCAAAGGCTTGGTGGGTTCGGCACAAGAGAAACAGCATCTCGGCGATCGCTACGGTAACAGTCCCCTTGCTCTCAAAATTGTAGCGACTTCAATTCAAGAGCTATTCGATGGCGAAATTAATACCTTCTTACAGGAAAATACGTTTATTTTTAACGGCATTCGGCGGTTGTTGGATCGGCAATTCGATCGGCTGTCTCCTTTAGAGCAAAGCATCATGTACTGGCTGGCGATTAACCGCGATCGGACAAGCATTTCTCAGTTGCAACAGGATATTGTGCCTGCGGTTTCCAAAAGTCGATTGCTAGAGGCGCTGGAGGCGTTGAGTTTTAGATCCTTGATCGAAAAACAAGACAACCACTACACCCAACAACCCGTAGTGATGGAGTACGTAACAGAAAAAATCTTCGAGGCTGCGATCGCCGAAATTCTTCAACCCCCCTGGCAATTGCTAACTACCCACGCCCTACTGAAAGCTACTGCCAAAGACTACATTCGCAACAGCCAAAGACGGGTGTTAATCGAACCGCTGGCAGATCGCTTAATGCCCCATTTTCAGAGCCAGACGGCAATGGTGCAGTACCTTCAGCAGTCGTTGCAGCAGTTGCGGCACCAGCAGGGGCATCCGGGCTATGCAGCGGGCAACCTCATCAATCTCCTGTGTCATTTGCAGGCAGACTTAACAGGAACCGATCTTTCAGGACTCGCGATCCGACAAGCCAATTTGCAAAATGTGCCTTTGCATCGCGTCAACCTCACACAAGCGACGCTGAAAGACTCCACCTTTGCCGAACCTCTGAGCAGTCTGTTAGTTCTGGCTATCAGTCCTGACGGTACGAAGGTTGCTGCTGTCGATCACTCTGGCACTGTATATCTGTGGCAAGCTACCACTGGCAAACGGCTGCACACCATTGCTGCCCATTCCTGCTATGTCACTGGTTTGGGATGGAGCCCCGATAGCACTTTGCTGCTGACCGGAGGCTTCGATCGCACCGTTAAATGGTGGGATGCAGCCACGGGCAATTTCCTGAGACAGTGGGAATTACCCAGCATCGTTTGGGGACTTGAATACCATCCTCATGGTGAAATGCTGGCGATCGCTCTGGAAAATGCTACCATCCAACTCCATGATGCCCGCACGGGAGATTGTCTCAAAATCTTAACGGGACACACTGCTCAGGTACGGGATGTCACCTTCAATGGGAATGGAACACTTTTAGCGAGCAGTAGTTATGACACAACTATCAAGCTTTGGGATGTAGCTACCGGCAATTGCCTCAACACACTAATAGGGCATGAAGGATTTGTTTGGAAAGCAGCATTTCATCCTGATGGAGCCCGACTTGTTAGTGCCAGTTTTGATGGCACTGCCAAGCAATGGGATCTGCAAATGGGACTGTGTTTGCATACCTTGGCGCTACACACTGCTCCAGTCTACTGGACGCTCTACACCCCTGACGGAGAAACTATTGTCACTGCCAGTAACGATTGCACAATTCGTCTTTGGAATACTACTAGCGGGCAATGTCTGAGAACTTTGCAGGGACATCACGGTGCTATTTTTTCCATTGTCATTAGTTCTAATGGTCAACAACTATTTAGCGGAGGAGATGAATTTGCTATCAGAGTTTGGAATGTGGCGATTGGAGAATGTGCAAGTATTTGGCAGGGTACTAACCTAGCTTTTCGCTCAGTTGCTTTCCATCCCCAAGCTGAGCGTCTAATTAGCATAGGGTTAGATCATCAGATTCGCCTGTGGGATTTAGCAAAAGGTACTTTTCTTAGTTTGTTAGGAAACCACAAAGGGCAGCCTTGGAATGTACGCTTTGATACACAAGGTATAATTTTTGTAACTGTCTCTATAGCAGGTGAAGTTCGATACTGGGATAGCTCAACGGGAAATTTGTTGCGTACAATTGAAGCTCACAACACTTGGACGCATGGATTAAGCATTCACACCAATGGGCAATGGGTAGCAACGGGTAGTTCCGATCGAACGATTAAGCTTTGGAATCTGGAGGGAGAGTGTTTGCAGGTTATTCGGGCGATCGCTCCTGTTTATTCCCTGGACTTCCATCCTCGATCGAATGTGTTGGCGAGCGGTCACAACGATAACTGCATCCGCTGGTGGGACATCCATACTGGAAATTGTCTCCTGACCAGAGAAGCCCATATCGGACGCATTTGGGCCGTGGCGTTTCATCCTCAAGGGCATCTGTTGTCTAGTTGCGGTGACGATCGAACCATTCGGTTGTGGGATTCCGAATCCGGGGAGTGTTTGCGAACTTTGCAAGGTCATCAGGGGCAGGTCGAATCTATTGTGTTCGATGCCAAAGGAGATCGATTGATAAGTTGCAGCAGCGATCGTACCATCCGCATTTGGGATGTGTTAACTGGAAATTGTTTGAAGGTTTTGGAAGGGCATACAAATTTTGTCACTTGTGTTGCTTTGAGTTCTCCGTGCAAAACAGAGGGCGCTATCGAGCAGCCAATGCTGGCAAGTTGCAGCTTAGATGAAACTATCCGTCTTTGGGATGTAGAATTGGGGAAATGCTTGCAAGTTCTTCGACCTCAACGCCTCTACGAAGGTATGAATATCACTGGAGTGACTGGATTAACGGAAGCTCAAAAGGAAACATTAAAGGCGTTAGGAGCGATCTCAAACCAATTATGAAATTTAAGTAGGTAGGTGTAAATAAACCCGCTTATGTAACAGAATGTAAATAACTCGAAACTTCTGCGATTGCCTTTCTTCGGAGCGCTCCGAAGAGACGTTCTCTTCGGAGCGATCGCTTGTGACAACGCAAGGCGACTATTTCAATGAGGAAAAAGAAGAGGCCTAAACTGACATTCACAAAGAATATAACGACAATGATAACAAACAGAAGTGAGGACAAGTCAATAGACCTAAGTTCACAAAGGTTCTATCATGGCACTAAGGCAAATCTGAAGCAGGGAGACCTGATTGAACCCGGCTTTAATTCAAACTACGGTAAGAGGAAGAAGGCATCCTATGTCTATCTAACCGCTACCTTGGATGCTGCTATTTGGGGAGCTGAACTTGCCTTGGGCGAAGGGCCAGACAGAATTTATATAGTAGAGCCGACTGGTCCGATTGAAGATGACCCCAATTTGACGGACAAGAAGTTCCCTGGAAACCCAACAAAGTCATACCGTTCTCGGAATCCGCTACGGGTCTCTGGTGAGGTTACAGATTGGCAGGGACACACTCCAGAACAGCTCAAAGCCATGAAGGAGCATCTTGAGCGACTTAAGCAACTTGGTATTGAGGCAATCGAGGATTGAGCAAAAATGTGAAAATAAAGTCGCAATTCACTTTTACCCGCGAGGGGATTAAAACTTTATAGACTTATTGAAATTTGCAAAATTCTAACATCAGTTTGATTTTTGGTAACTGTCTTTCCGATTTCCGAAAAGCCAGCCAGATGCGATTGGTATAGCAACCGCCAAGGCGGTTATGGCATAAACTGTAAGTAGTCCCAATTACTCGCGTGCGATCGTACAACTCATGC
>NZ_JAUBTB010000129.1:0-14182 GCF_036704965.1 Microcoleus sp. F10-B2
GGTTTTTGACATAAAAACACACAAAAAACCCGTCTTAACCAGGTAGAAAGGTTCATTACTAAAAAAGTAATAGCAATAGCTGTTTCAGAAGTATTATCAAGTTTTGTCATCACTCGATTCAAGCTGAATCTTCTTTTTCCTTGTCCAAATTTGCCCTCAATTGCATTCCTAATTCTCTCATCTTCCCAGGCTTGTTTCTTGCTTTCCTTACTCACAAATGCTGGTGGCCTTCCTAAGGGAGGTCCACTCATTCTAATTCCTCTTTCTTTACACCAAGCTCGGTTTTCCCTGGTTCGATAAATGCGATCGGCATGGACTGATTCTGGGTAGTATCCTGTGTAGCTTTTAAATGCTTCTATTTGGGCTTTAAATTCTCCCGATTCGTTAAAATTATCCCAACTTATCCGGTCTAAAAATACATATCCTTCAAAGCAACTCGCTGATAGTTTGGCTCCAAACTCTACGGTTTTCCCAGCCTTTCCTCTGACAATTGGACGGATATGGGGTTGGCTTAAACTTACTATTCTGTCCTCTATGCTCTGTTTGTTATTTGACCATAACCACAGTTGTTGGCGATAGACTTCTGTGAGGACTAGCAAGGTTTTATATTGTTTTTTGGTCAGACTTTGTAGAGGGGCACCTGATTCGATTAGTTGTTCAATATGAGCGAGGTTTCTTTTGATATACTGCAGTTGTTTTTTAATTGCTTGTTTTTTTTGTGGCGGGATGGTCTTCTTTGTTTGGCTACTGCTAAGTAGTCTTTTCTGGCTATTTTTCGGTAGGTTCTGGGTTTTTTCTTAATTTTTACTTTCAGGGATTTATAGAGAATGTCGATGATTTTTTCGGTATGAACTCGGGCTCGGTTTAATAGCCCTAAGTCCGTCGGATAGCTAATATCCGCTGGAGCACAGGTCGCATCTACGATTAATTTTCCTTGATTGGGTGCTTCATTTTTTGCGTCCGAATCCTTTTTTTTTTCGGGTTTGACTGCGATGGTTTCGCGCATTTTTTCCACCAGGCGTTCGTTCACTTTATTAATTAGATTCGCACTAATTCGTTGCCGAAAATGAACTAATAGCGACGGGTCAAATGGCAGTTCATTGCTGTTGATTGATTGACCGATAAAGTATTGTAGATACGGGTTTTCACGGATTTGTTCTACTGTTTCTCTATCGCTAATTCCCAGTTTTTCTTTGATGATTAATGCCCCCAATGCCATCCGAAATGATTTCGCGGGTGCGCCCATTTCGGTCGGGAAATTTTTAGCATATTCTGCTTCAAATTCATCCCACGGGATAAGTTCTGCCATCTTTACCCAACGGTTATCTGCTGACAACCTTCCTTCAAAGGGTAGTTTAAAGTCGGATGGGGGGCTTGGGGCAAGCTCAGCTTTTCTGTACACTAGCGCAGGTGGTGATGCACGGGTTTTGAGTCATTATATCTGTTTTTCTTGCACCCTTCCACCTTTTTAGGGTAACACAACTCATACAGTGTTTACTTTTGCAACTGCTTCAGCAAACCCTAAGTAGCGCTGCAACTGTTCGAGGTTGCTGTGACCGCTGATTTCTTGAATAATCCGCAGCGGAATTCCGGCGTTGCTCATCTGAGTCAGGGCAGTGCGGCGGAAGCTGTGGGTGGAGGCTCCCTCGATGCCGGCCTGCTCGAACGCTTTTCTCAAAACCTTGTCCGCTGAGTCGGGATGCAGATGCTTCCAGTGGTGAGAAGGGTGGCGACCAGGGAATAAATAAGTCTGACCCGCGTGGGGTTTCCAAGATGTCAGAAGCGATCGCAAATCTTCAATGACCGGAATCGTCCTAGTTTGGAGCTGGCCTTTGGTGTTGCCCTTGCGGAAGTTGATTGTAGGGCGGACTGTACCTCTGGCAGTGTAAATATCGATGACTTCCAGGGAACAAGCTTCGGCAATCCGACAAGCCGTGTACAGACAAACTCCGAAGAGCGTGCGATCGCGAGCGGTTTGCAAACCTTTGTTAAACAGCAGTTCGATTTCCTGTTGCGTGAGTATTTTTGCTTGCCCGTGCCGTTCTATCTTCATGCTTGGTGTATACTCGACCCGATGCTCCAAAGTCTTGCATACTTACTGCATTACTGCACCGGTCTGGGGGTATTTCTTAACGCGGTGGCTGAGGGCGAGCGTCATAAATTAGCCCAAGTGCAGCTAACGCAGTAAAGGTGCACTCATTCACATTTATCGGAGCAATTAGCTTAACAAAAGTAGTAGGATTAAGGATACTAAATGGGTCGATGCACTGCTAAAATTGGTTGACAACCTGCTGTTACTGTTGTAGCTCCAAATTGGACTCAGAACTCAACTAAATCATGTACTAACATAACGTCTATATACCCCGAGATAGGGGAATCTCCAAAACAAATTCAGCTCCCCCCCTCGGTGCTGAAATGCACGTTAGCGAACCGCCGTGTTTTTGTACGATAATTGAGTGCGAAACAGACAAGCCCAGACCAGTGCCCGAACCTACAGGCTTAGTTGTAAAAAAGGGATCGAATACCCTCACGCGGACTGATTCACTCATTCCAAGTCCGTTGTCTGCAATTGAGACGATGGCGCTAGTGCCTTTTACCTCTGTGCGAATCCGAATCGCAGGCGTTGGACACTGTTGGTTATCCAACAGTACCAGCGCATCGATCGCATTGCCTAGAATATTCATAAACACCTGATTGAGTTCTCCAGCAGAACACTCGACTAAAGGCAGGTTCCCGTATTCTTTAACAACTTGGATTTCTCTGCTCGCAATGCCTCCCTCGTCGCCGCTATCATTTCCATCCCCCAGCTTTAACGCTCTCGTCAGGCGGTGCTGCAAAATCAGCAGCGTGCTCTCAATCCCTTCGTGAATGTCAACCCGCTTCATCTCGCTCTCTGCAAGGCGCGAAAAATTCCGCAAACCTATCACAATATTGCGGATGCGCTCGGCTCCAACATTCATCGACTTCAGAATTTGCAGCAAGTCTTGTTGGAGGAAATCAAGTTCAATTTCCTCTGTTACTGCTGCCAATTCAGGAGTAAGATTCGGGTAGGTTCGCTGGTAAATATTGATTATTTGCAGCAAATATTGCATATATTCAGTGGCGTGAGTAAGATTGCCATAAATGAAATTAATCGGATTGTTAATTTCATGGGCAATTCCAGCAACTAGCTGTCCCAGACTTGACATTTTTTCAGTTTGAATCATTTGAGCCTGAGTCTGCTGCAATTCGCTCAGAGCATTTTCTAGCTGAACTGCTTGTTCTTTTAACTGCACTTCTGACTGCCTCAAAGCTGATTCAGTAGAGATTCGCTCGCTAATTTCCTGCTGCAGGAGCGCGTTTTTTTCTGTAACTTCCCGCGTTCTATCTTGCACTTTTGCCTCTAAAGTCTGGCTGTACTCCTGCAATTTTTCATTAGCTGCCGACAAGTTTTTATAGAGAAAAGCGTTTTCTAAAGAAATCGCAGCTTGAGTAGAAAGAAGCTTTAAAACTTCCTGCCTTTCTGCTGTAAAAACACCCGCTGCCAGATTGTTTTCTAAATAAAGCACAGCAATTAAAGTAGCTTGATTAATAATAGGCGTACATAAAATAGACTTAGTATTGTTTTTGACAATGTAAATATCATTTTTGAATAGTTCATCCCTCCCGGCATCATCTAAAACAACATCTCTTTTCGTTCGGACTACATAATTTATTAGAGACAATGGCAAATCCTGACTGAAAGCGATTGGAAGCGACTGCTGTACTACGATCCGATTTCGTTCAACAGAACCAGACGCTTCTATTAACAAGTCGCCATTTTTTGCTAAAATTAAAAAACCGCTTTGGGCGCCAGCGTTCTCCATCATAATTTTTAGCAATTTTTCTAGCAATTTACTCAAAACAACTTCGCTCGCTAAAACTTGCGAAGCCTTCATTACTGTTGCTAAATCGAGGAAAGAATTACCTGTTGTATTGTTTGTAACTGTTGTAGTTTCTGTAGGGGTAGTTCTCTCAAAGCTGGCGTTCTTAGCAGCAGATATCAGAGAAAGAAGCGGAGGATATCTTGACTCCAAATCTGCAACCTTAGTCTTCGCTCCCCACCGAGCGTAGCCGTAGTATGCTGATGCCATGTAAGTCTGACCGATCTCCTCTCTGGAGGCCCTTAAATAAAATTCAGCCGCCAGTTCGTAAGCTAAAGCTTCCTCCTGAACGTACCCCTGTTTTCTAGCTCCCGCGATGGCGCGATCGTAATACTCCATCGCTTCCCAATTTTGCCCTTTCACCCGCGCTATTTCTGCCTCAACCAGATCGTATTTATGCTGATAATTAGCCGGAGCACGGTAAGCCCAGCCCTTCATTTTTTCTTGATTCAACTCCACAATAGCCAGAGCTTCTTGTTGCTCGCTCTCCCTCCCAGATTCAGTTTGAGCTCGTACATCGGGATACTGAGCCAGAAGAGCTAGCGAATAGTAGAAATTGTGAACGGCAACCGTCATGTGTCCGGGTGCTGCTGCTTTATATTTTTCAGCGAGTGAAGCATTTTCAATGGCAGCAGCAAACTCTTTAAATAAGTAAGATAGAATTGCTTTAGCAAGATAGGCAGCAAAAAGGGATATCTGGTTATTTGCTGTTTCTAAGAGCGGCAGCATTTCTACTTCATCAAAGCTCTCGCCAATTAAGCAACATTTGTCAGCAGTAGGTCGGAAAAGATTCAAAACTAGCTGCCTCCATATCTTAATGTAGTAGAGCCCAAATTCTTGTTTGAGTTTCAGCAGTAAATCGAGATAATGAGCTTGGCGCGACTCTACAGATTCTAGGTAGTTGCCAATTAAAAATATATGAGCGCAAGAGTTCAAAGCACAATAGCCAGCATATTCTACATCTCCAGTATCCAAACCGCTTTGCACCCCGAATTGCAAAGCATCTATTGTTTCCCTAGCGTGTTCTTTCCAATGTCTGATAGTAACGTTAAACAGAGTGTATACTTTAGCTGTGAGTTCTTTAGCATTAAATTGCTCTAACAGCTTCAAAGCTATTTGACCGGAATAATATCCCGTCTCTAAATCTCCGAGTGCTGCACATAGGAGCAAGCCATAAATGCTGTAAGCGTAAGCTGCTAGCGCTGAATGACCGTTTTCAATGCAGAGATTAATTTGAGTCAATACGATGGGCAAAACCATCTCAGGCTTGGCAATAGAAGCGGGAGCTGAGATAGTCATCAGCAACCGCATCGCCGCCAGCTTATCAGGATCGTTCATTTCTGGAACATTTTCTAAATCTGTCAGCAAAGGCAATTTTACAGAGGCATTCCCGTCTTCTAGCAATTTGGGAGAAACCCCCAGCATGGACAATATTTCCCAACCCGTATCAATAGCTTTAATAAGCTGGTTCTGAGCGACATAAGATTGAATTTTTAGCTCGTATACTTTTACTTTATCGAGTAGGGTTTTTGCCTCTTGTAAAACAGCGTCAGCTAGTAGTTCAGAGTGCTTAAAATTGGTGTTTAAAAATTCTGTTTCTACTGCTTCTACATGGAGGTTGAGAGTCAATTCATACTGACTCTGCCAGCTATTAGCAGCAAGGAGTTCCAAACCAATATTTAGATACCTGGCAGCAGATTCGTAAGCTGTCGCTGCCTTTGCTTTCTGACCGGCAATTAGATTTAGGAAAGCTAGTTCATCTTTTTCTACTTGCCCAACTATTAAGTCAGCGCTAAAATTAAGTTGATTGACCAGAGCAAAGATATTTTCTTTTCTGTCTTCTGGGCTGGTATTTTGCAGCAAAAGTTTGCCAATGCTCAGGTGAGTCGATTTTCGAGCGGATTCGGGAATCAAAGAATAAGCGGCTTGCTGCACGCGATCGTGCAAGAACTTGTAGTCTACCCTGGAATCGCTGAGAATAAGTTCGCCCAGTTCATCCTGTTGAAAAACTAGCGGGATTTTGTAGTTTCCACTTAGAGGCAAAATTAAACCAGACTGAAGTGCCGGCCACAGAGCAGAAGCAGTAACCGATTCTGACTCTTCATTCACAATTGCCAAAACGCTTAAATTAAAAGTGCTGCCGATGCAAGCCGCCAATTTTAAGATTTTTTGCGTTGATGGTGGTAGCTTTAGAATATTCTTTGCTATCAGTTCAACGATATTGCAATCCGCAATGCCGATGGTTTGAATAAGTTCGATATCCCACTGCCAAATACCGATAAAAGTGTCGTAAGTTAGCAGTCGTTCGGAATCTAGCACTTTTAGCAGTTGAGTCAAGAAGAAGGGATTGCCTTGGGTTTTATTGAAAAGCAGTTCTGAGAAAGATTGTATACGGCTAGCTTCGAGAGATTCGTTGAGCGTGTCTGCAATTAGCTGCCTGACATGGTTTAGCTGTAAAGGTTTAACAGTAATATTATGGATGGCAGCCCCACTTTCTCGAATCTTTTCTAATGTCTGAATTAAGGGATGAGCTGGATTGACTTCGTTATCCCGATAAGCTCCGATCGTTAACAGATATTGGCTGTCGCGATCGCTCATCAGCAGTTGGATTAATTTGAGGGATGCCGAATCAGCCCACTGCAAGTCGTCTAGGAAAAGAACGAGGGGGTGTTCGGGTTGACAAAAGACTTTGAAGAACTGTTGAAAAACGCGATTAAAGCGGTTTTGGGATTCATAGGAGCTCAGTTGCGGTACTTCTGGCTGATGACCGACAATCAGTTCAAGTTCGGGAATAACATTAATAATTAGAGAACCATTTTGACTCAGTGCCGTTAAAAGCTTCTCTTTCCAAACAGCTATTTTTTCAGAATCTTCTGTTAATAGCTGTCGCAAGAGTGACTGGAAAGCTTGAATCAGCGAAGCGTAAGGAATATTGCGCTTAAACTGGTCAAATTTACCAGCAATAAAATACCCCCGCTTGGCTGCAACAGGTTTGTGAACTTCATTCACTAAGCAAGATTTGCCAATTCCCGAATAACCGCTGACCAGCATCATTTCGGCTGTGCCGAGGCTGGTTCGTTCAAACGCTTCCATTAATACAGCTACCTCTTCTTCCCTGCCGTAGAGTTTCTGCGGGATCAGCAGTTGACCGGATAAATCTTTAGACCCTACAATGAATGGTGAAATTGTGCCGAATTCCTGTAGCTGAGTTAGGCAATTTTCTAGATCGGCTTTTAGTCCCTCAGCAGTTCGATACCGCTCTTCTGCTGTTTTGGCTAATAATTTGAGCGCGATGTCAGAAATTGCTTGGGGAATTTCTGGATTTAACTGAATCGGCGGAACTGGTTGCTTTGCTAAATGGCAGTGAATCAATTCCATTGGGTCAGTGGCTGCAAAAGGTAGGGAACCTGTCAGCATTTCATAAAAGGTTGCACCCAAAGAGTAAAAGTCGGTACGATAGTCAATCGACCGATTCATCCGGCCCGTTTGCTCTGGGGATATATAGGCTAGCGTGCCTTCCAGACAATTAGGATTGTTAATTGTTTGGTTTTCTGTGCCCAGGCGAGAAGAAATGCTAAAATCTATAATTTTAACCACCAAAGTGGCAGTATGGACAATAATATTGGGCGGCTTAATATCTTTATGAACGATCTGCTGTTTGTGGAGTTGCCCTAAAGTTTCCGCTAACTGAATTGCTATTCGGAGAAAGCCGATAAAATCGTTCTTGAGAGAAGCAAGGATGTAATTTAAAGATTGAGCGCCAAAATCTTCCATAATTAAGGCGAAGCTGTTCTGGTATCTTTCCAGCCCCAAGCACTTAACAACTCCTGGGATGTTCAAGTTTTTCGCTATTTCATATTGATACTTTAAATTAGCAACCTCAATAGGATGTGGATACTGAGAGCGTAGTAGCTTAACAATAACAGGCTGTTCGTTCTGAAGCTTCAGCCCCCGATAAACAACTGTTTTAACGCCTTCATTAATTTTTTGAAAATTTGTGTATCCCGGAAGTTTTAGCATATTTTTTGGTAATTAATAATTCGTTTATAGTGCAATACGGTTCAGTTAAGGAAAATTATAGCGAAAATGTTTCCCGAGAGTGAAACGGAGGGTTCGTTCAAGGAGTTCCCAACCGTAGCGCGATCGGTTTTTTAACACTAACCCAAGCGTATTGGTTTATAGCGGCTTTAACAGAATTTACGCAACATCACCGCAGGCAGGGGGCAACCCGAGGGGACTTGCCCCTACGAAAGGTTGAGCCTTCTGCTGTTGGAGGTAAGCCCTGTTTAAATATTCACTCTTATCGGGCAATACTGCCGACAGTTGCGGAGGATCTCGCCCCAGCAGAGTCTGGAGAGGTACGTTGTTGGGCGGGGGTTCTCAAAGAGCGCACAAGGGCAACAACGTACTTCTGACCCGAGTTCTGCCGATCGCAATCTCTCTCCTGTCGTTCGTATCGCTCGGTAATTAAAGATATTATTCCGTTTCGGTGTTAGCTTTTTTTTCGCTTCGAGCGCTGTAAATTCATTGCTGCTGCACCCTAACACAGGTGTCAGAACCAAGCATCCCTCTCACCGATAATTTGTTTTGCATACTCAATCTCAAAAATTTGTTTTAAAATAGCACGGGCCGCTTGCATAGCTGACATAACGGTTGCTTCGACACAGCCGGAATTGTAACCGTTGTCGGTCCAGTCGCCCGTCAAGTAGAGGTTAGCGAAGCCTGATTCATCGGTTTTGAGCCGATATTTTGTACTTCCGGGAACAGAAAGCACGTAACGCTCTGAAGGATCGATGTTGACTCGCCAATATTGGGAATAGAAACGTTTCTGTCCCTGCTGGTTTTTTAGATCGACAAGCAAATCCCAATTTAACCCTTGAGGATTTTCTGGGGTGGTGGCTTTAGGCCACAGGTTGCCAATTTGGTTTTCGAGGAAGTTAATCGCCTGTTGTTCCACTTTCTCCTGTTCCCTTTTGGGGAAATCGCGATCGCTGCTGGGAGGAATTCCTGAGTCTGCTATTACGCCTGTAAAATAAGCAAGATTGTAGGGATAATGTTCGGAAGACCAATTTTCGCGCTGGATCAAATCACTCATATCGGCATAAGTATCGAGGGGTTCTACATAAGAACCGACCACAGGAGGGCCCCCCCTCCATCCCAACTGCTGTAAATTAGATTTAAGCCACAACTGTCCGCCTTGAGTTGGAACTGTTTCGATTTGATTCACCATCAACGCCCATTTTTGATGAGCGGGATTTTTTTCAGCATTAATCAAGTCGCCGCAGATAAAGGGTAAAGCTCCTAGAGAAATGCCGAGAATTACCAAGTCAAAATCTTCTCCAACATTGAGAGTGATTGGGGTTTCCTTATCTTGCCACGGAGTCCAAAAAGACTCCAAATTTACCTGCTGTTGCTGGAGTTCTTCACCTTCTACAATTTGCTCGTAGCGGGGTTGGCTCGGCCAGCAGAGAAGTCTCTTAACTTTAATCAGCGGATCATATTCTCGCAATGGTTCTTTGAGATTCACCTGGCGTCCCAAAGAAATGCTAACAATCGACTGCTGCGAATCGTCAAGGTGCAACTGTTTCACGCGGTGGAAAAACTCAAATTTGACACCCCGACGTTTCAGCACTTTATAAAGCGGGGCGAAAACCGTATCTCCCATACCAGCTTGCATTTTCCACATAATCGCCCCGCTGTACTGGAAAATTACGGTTGTTAGGATACGGATTGCTGTGCCTGCTGCTAGTCTGGGCTGATGAACGTTCCCCCCTGGAAAGGCATAAACAAGGTCATACAAAACGCGGATAAATGCTGAATTGATGCTGGTTTTCCCGGCTCCGTGTTTTTGCAGCCACTCTCTATAATCATATTCGTCTAAAGAGTCTAAAGAACCAGAATAAATTACTTCATCTACAAACAATCCCCGAAGGTTGGCAAATGCTAAATCTAACAAAACTATAATCCGAAATGTATCGTCATCTTGCTCAATTTCTGCCTCGATAGAGCTTCTCAACCGCTGCATAAATTGCTCTACAAGCTTAAGAATGATTTTGTGGTGTTCGGGACGATGAGTGCGGGTATCGTCCGGCATGGATTTTGCTAACTTGTAGGCCAAATCGAGAAATGTTCCTTCTGATGTTAAATCAATAGTGTCTAAGGTAGTTCCTATCTGTTTCATCGCATTTTCCAACCACTGACACCAGCGGGCTGGTTCTTTGAGAAGTAACTGCACCAGTTGGTCGGGAAGGTGAAGCGGTGCGATTTCTGAGGTGAGTTTAAGAGTTTCCCCGCCAATATCTATCTGTTTGGCAAGAAGTTCTAACCAGTTCGGGATTTGCTGATTACTGGATAATCGGTTAGCTGAACACTGAGATTTTAAAGAGTTTGAACCTTCAAATCCATCGTGCATCAATTTGAGCAGGGAGCAGATATGCTCCCACATCGAGAAATAGCCCCCTCCTTCCCAAGGAAGCAATTTATTCGTGGGAAAGTTGAACGGCCACTGAACCCAGCGACCGTTAATATATTCTTCGAGAACTATGAGACTGTGAGGCTTGAAGGCATCTTCTATGCTCAAAAAGGGGCCGTCTTCTCCTAATTCGTCGTAGCACTGCTTCATCAATCGAAAAGCATTCTCGTAGAATCCAAAGAAAATGTGCAATCCATGTTCTTCAATGCGGTAGGTAGGTTCGTGGTAGGGGGGGTTCGCCTCCACATTGCGTCCTGATGCACCCTTACCTCCGAGACGCCAGCCCTGCTGGTACACGGTAATATCGTAGAGGGCATTCCATCCCGGCTGGCTGGTGAGTTCAAATGCAGTAGTTAGGGAAGCTACTCCCCCTCCCAAGATGGCAATTTTTTTGAGTTTGGATGCTGAGGTCATGTGTTTATTTGTATTATCTAGCTTCAAAAGTATATCCTTCAAAAGGGAAGTGGCGTGCCAATGCTGTTATGCAAGAATGGCAAGTTATTGTTGTCCACTTTTTAACAAGCTGACTCACAGAAAGGGTAGCCTAAGAATGCGCTTTCCAAACCGCAGTACCATTTTCGACTGTGAAATCAAAGTTGAGCCAGAAAGCCAACTTCGGCTTTATGTTTACTGATTGTTCTGTTTGTAGGCTGCCTTTATAAAGTCCCAGTTCCTTGACAATAGGGTGGCTGGCAAAATCGTAGATTGCCACCTCGAACTGAGAGCCAAAAGAATCAAAACTTAGGAGTCGCCCTGCGTGAAACTTTGACACTTTCATGGGAATTTCTACGATAGCTTGATAGCAAGCTTGTTTCCCGTTTTCTTCATCGCGGAACTGCTTGAGCATGACTACAGGAATTTCTGCATTGAGCAAGTATTCTAACAAATTCAGCGGCAGCCACAAACCTGGAACTTCAATGATGCCGTCGTTCGCGAAAAGTAACTGCGTGATGTTAGTTACTGCTTCGGAATAACTAGCCCAATTTTTAGGTAATTGGTTTTTGCTCTCTACATTATTTTTGGACGATACTCTGATTAGCTGTTGCCATTGGGCTTCTGTTTGGGCCGTTAAAGTTTTCCACGTATAAGTGTGCAAACTGAAGGGTTCTTGCAAGTGATTATTAATTGGGGGAATTTTGAAGCCACCAATTTCCTTCGGGATGCCGTATACCTCGCGCCCTGAAACTAAAGCCGGTGAATTGCTGACAAATATGTAGGGGACGAACCAAGCAAAACGGTCTATTTTAAAGACTGGGCCGCATTGTTTCCCGACCATAGTCAACATCCAAATCACAACTTCCTGCTCGTCGATATAACCGCGATCTCTGTCGGGCTTTTCTCTAGAAGCCAGGGAATCTATAGTTCCAAAGGTTAGTATGATATAGTTTGCGGCTGGGCGGTACTCGACTTGTGGGCTGGTTAAATTATTGAGGTATTTGTCGCACAAATTCTGTAGTTGGTGCAAAGAACTTTCTAACACAAATCCGTAGAGGTTTGTACCTTTGATATCGTAGGGTTGTAGAAAACATTGCTCGTTAGCTCGTTCAATATATTGTGGAGGTTTTGAACGGTTACTGCCGCCCGATAAAAATGTCTCACCAAATTTATGTGCTTCTTGTTCTATGCTTTCGCCTCTGGCAGCAAGGTCTTGGAGGAGCAGATCTGGCGATTGCGGCGGTTTTGCGAGGATGTCTGCTAATTTTTGCGGGTTATGGAGCAGTTCCGCGATCGCGCTGCTTGCTCCTAATGCGGTGCGAAAGCCTGTTTGCAGAAGTTGAGCGGCGCTGTTAACATTCATTGCTTCATAACCTCATAGTGAGTTAGCTTGCTTCCTTCTTATATTTCAGTCATATCACAAATACCAATCGGTTCGATCTGAATTAACGCCAATTTTCTCAATTACAAACTCTTTATCGCTCGATCAAGCAAACTGAGCTCACGGCCCACCCATACTTCGTGTGACCGTTGGCGTGCGACCTGTGGTTCATACCCGACCCGACAGCGGAGTCGGTCAAACTTGCTGCATTACTGCACTGGTAGGTAGACAGGGAGCGATTGCGGCGGTTGGGGGCGCTCGTCATAAACTAGGAGACCGCTGCCAACGGGGTAACGAGCGTTTTCCAGTGTTAGAAAGCATGGAAAGTGAAGAGATCGCTCCTCTGACTTGTTCTGGCCCAACCTCTTTCGTAGCGCTGCAACTGTTCTGGCGTTGCGGTGGCCGCTGATTTCTTGAACGATCCGCAATGGGATACCCGCGTTGCTCATCTGTGTAAGCGCCGACCTTCTGAGGCTGTGGGTGGAAGCGCCGGTGATGCCGACTCGTTCGCAGGCTTCTTGGAACAGGTGAGAGGCGGCCTCCGGGTTTGCGTGCTTCCAGCGGTGGTTGAGGTGGCGGCTGGGGAACAGGTAGGGGTGTGAAAGATGTTTTTGTAGGTTTCTAACAGCAGCCTCAACTCTTGAACGATCTGGATAGTGCGGGTGGCGAGCTTGCCTTTGGTGTTGACGAAAGCGGATAATCGTTTCGGAGCGGATGACACCTGCCGGGGTGAAAACATTGATGACTTTCAAGCTGCACGCTTCGGCAATGCTGCAGGCGGTGTACAGACAAACTCCAAACAAGGTGCGATCTCGGTCGAAGAGCAAACCTTCGTTGAACAAGAGTTCGATTTCCTCTTGGGTAAGGATTTTTGCTTGTCCGTGTCCCTCTATTTTCATGCTTGGTGTATACCGACCTGACGCTCCAAAGTTTTGCATACTTACTGCATTGCTGCATCCGTCGAGGGTATTTCTTATTAATGCGGCGGCTCTTTTAAGGTCGCCAATAGCTGGGAGATAAAGAGAATTTGGTATACTACCGGGTTTTTGGGGTTAGAG
Organism: Microcoleus sp. F10-B2; assembly: GCF_036704965.1. Lineage (NCBI taxonomy): Bacteria > Bacillati > Cyanobacteriota > Cyanophyceae > Oscillatoriales > Microcoleaceae > Microcoleus > Microcoleus sp. F10-B2. The sequence continues at coordinate 13,249 of NZ_JAUBTB010000129.1, forward strand.
GATGTTTTAAAAGTCCGGTCAGGTATAATTTAGCCCTGATGATTGGGCTTAACTGAGACGATAAATCAAGCTTTGGGCCCATACTTAGATGCTTCTTTGTGCCAACTATGAGGTCAAACGACCCTTTTAAAACATCCTCTTAGCGAACATCAGCTTTAACAGGCTGACCCGTAGAAACCGCTTGTTCGATAATATCCGCAGCGCGAGTCACACCGCCAGCATGACGAATAGTATCTTGTAACCGGCGGGCATTCTGTTGGTAAGAATCCTCTGCTAATACCCGACGGATGACATCGCGCAACCGAGGAACATTTAGGCGTACCAGAGGTACGACCTCACCTGCACCAGTTCTGGCGATACGACTTGCGATACCGGGCTGCTCGTTAGTAATAGGAACAGCCACAAGAGGGACGCCGCTGCTTAAAGCTGCCAAAGTCGTATTCATCCCAGCATGAGTAATAACTAAAGCTGCTTTTTCGATTAACTGTTGGTGAGGAGCGTAGGGAACCACTAAAGGTGAACCCGGTAAATCGAGAGCGAAATCTTGGATATTAGGGTTTCCTAGAGATATGACTGTTTGTGCGCCGTTCCCCAAACAAGCCTCGGCAATAGTTTGGAAAATTTCCCATTTGCGATGAATGCAAAGTTCCCAGAGAAGCATAAATCAAAGGTTGACCCGTCAATTTTTCAAAAGGAAAAGAAATAGAGGAGAAAGATACAGGTTCTAAACCAGAGGGGTCTTTTAAAGGGCCAATGTAATGAAACCACTGGGACAATTCTTTTCTAGGAAAATCAAACTCTGGGGGCAATTGGCAGAGTTGAGCGAGGGGAGAGTAAAAATCCTGCACGCTAGAGTAATACCATTTTTTTAAAGATGTGATAGACTTATGTAAGAAGTAAAGGAGCCAATGAAAATGTCTGGTCGCCCCAACAT
>NZ_JAUBTB010000130.1:0-14158 GCF_036704965.1 Microcoleus sp. F10-B2
TCGCTAATTTATGATGATTGCATTTACGTCATACAGCCGGCGTTACACAAAGGCTTTAATTGTTTTTGGAGATGTCTAATGTAGATGGTAAATGCCGCGTGCTACCAACTTGGGTTCTGGTAACACATATGTTCAATCATCAAACTCACCATAGAGGACAAATTACCACACTGCTCAAACAACTTGGCTACGATCCAGGTGCTACAGATATTCCGTGGCTACCCGCTATACAGCACTTTTCAGGTTAGTGAGGTACACAACAGAGGTAGGGACACGGCACTGCCGTGTCCCTACAGCAATAGAAGAGCAATCTGGGTGTACTTCATAAACGTGGAATCTGCTGTATCATTCGGATAATTTCTGCTTGTAAAACGACACGCCAGAAGACTCGGCGGTTAAAACCTCGTCTAGACTTGCCTCTCGTCCCAGCAGAGGGAGACTGAAGAAAATCAAGAATTCAAACCTGTGTCGGTGGGTTTTGTCTGTATAAACGTAATTTTCACCGCCGACTCTTCAACTCTTGCCTTGCGGGTTTTCTGTGTATAGATGCGGTTTCAACCGCCGCGTATTCTGTAGAAATCCTACGCCTTCACAACTCCCGTTTCAACAACTCCCGTACAGCCGCAAAAGCCCTTGGACGCAACTCGACGGGCAGCAGCGACAATCCCAAACCCGCCCACATTTTCGCCTCAGAAACAGACTTTCCAGCTCGCACCATCAGCCGCCCTTTTGCAGTTTCACCCACCTCAATCAGCCGCAAACCCAGTGCTAATTGAGTTTCTGCAATCCTTTTGAGCCTGACTGTTTCCAACTTCTCGGAATCAAATTCGTAGCCGATCAAATAGCGCAATTTATCGCTTAAATACGGAATTGCCCGATCGACTCCTTGCTGTCCTGCGTGAAATCGATACTCCATCAACAGATCCGGCAAGTAATAGCACTTTTTGCCCGCAATCGCAAGTCTCACAAACAAATCGTTATCTTCGCAATTTTGCAAGTTCGGGCGCAGAAATCCGACTTCTTCCAGCGCGCGGCGGCGAAACAAAGTTGCCCCTATTTGCAAACTTTGTCTTAGAAAAACTGTGGAGAGCAAATCTTCAATAATTCCAGCCGACAACTCGGTGCGGCCCCACCGCTGCGAATTGAGTTGCGTCTGAGTTTCGTCAATATAATTGTGAATGTCGATCACCCAGTGATCGGTACTGACAAAATCGATGCTGGAGTCTCGATCTAAAATAGCAGATGTCCGCTCTAGAAATTGCGCGCTCAGGCGATCGTCATCGTCAAACTTGATAAAATATTCGCCCCTTGCGGCCGCAAAACCCGATCGCATATTATTGCTTTTGCCGATATTCTGGGGGTGGCGAATGTAGCGAATCCCGCGACCTACAAATTCCGACATCAACAGAGGAGTGCTGTCAGTTGAGCCGTCATCGCAGACAATTAATTCAAAATCTGTATAAGTTTGAGCTAGCACGCTGGCGATCGCACAAGCCAGCAGATGCACTCGATTGCAAGTAGGAATGCAAACGCTAATTTTCGGCACAAGCACCACTTGAGATTTGAGATTTTAAATCGCAAAAAAATCCTGAACCCATTGATTTTCTTCCTTCTTCCTTCTTCCTTCTTCCTTCTTCCTTCTTCCTTCTTTTTTAACTCAAACGAGCTGTACATTCAAGAATTAACTTTTGATTCACCAAAGCAAAGGGTTGAATTTCCAAAGCGCGGCGAAAAGCTTGAATAGCATTTATGTATTCTCCCAAGGCAGCGTAGCACAAACCCAGACCGTGCAAAGCCCCAAAATGAACCGGGTTCAGTTGAAGAACGGTTTGGCAGTCGTCGATCGACTTTTTATAATTTCCTTGGGTATAGTGAAGTACGGCGCGCCGGTTCCAAGCTTCAGCAAAATCCGGCGCTTCCGAAATCAGTTTCGTCAGCAAATCCAAGGCGCGGCTAACATCGCCTGCATCTAGTAAAACTTGCGATCGCCTGAGAATTTGCATCCCATAGTCACCCTTCTGGTTAAACCAAGTGTGCCAGAGTTCTGTAGTTGCCCGATCGCGCACGCTTTCGTCGGACTTTTTCAAGTCTTCCAGCAGCGCCTTAACAGATAATTCGTCCATAGGTACGAGGATTGTAAAAAAGATTCGATCGATCAATTTTATCGCTTGGCTGCAACTTTATTTATCTGACATCCCATGAAGATTTTAATGCTTTCCTCGACTTTTCCCTATCCGCCAAGCCGCGGAGGAACTCAGGTGAGGACGTTTAATTTATTGCAATACTTGAGCCGGCGGCATGATGTATTTCTCGGCACTGTGCGATCGCCCGATGTCACCGACGCACAAATCGACGCATTGCGCCAGCAAGTCACAGAATTAGCAGTTTTTCCCAACCCGCAGACACCCCCCCAACCCCCCCTGGTCAAGGGGGGGCTAAGACTCCACCAGGGGCTTGAGGAAGGATTCTTACCTCCCCCCCTTAACAAGGGGGGGACTGAGGGGGGGTTATTTCCTGCCCTTAACCAGGGGCTTGAGGAGGGCTTCTTGCCTCCCCCCCTTAATCAGGGGGGGACTGAGGGGGGGTTCTCTGAAATAATAGGAAAATTCCACAGATTCGGTCGATTTTTGTTGTCCGGGACGCCTCCGAACGTACTCTCAAGCTACTCGCAAGCAATGCAGAATTGGGCAGACGAGTTGGTAACAGCAGGCAAATGCGATGCTGTCACCTGCGAACACAGCGTTAACGAGATTTACGTGCGTCCGGAATGGCGGCAAAAAGTGCTGACAGTGGCAAACATTCACAGTTCCGTTTGGGGAACTTGCAGGGAAATGTTAGCAACCGGCACCTCCGAAAAACCCCTGCGCGATCGACTGAATTTACCGCTACTCGCCCGCTACGAAAAACGCTACTGTTCCAAATTTTCCCGCATTGTCGCCACAACATCCACAGACAGAGAGCAACTCCTAGAATTACTGTCGCCTCCGGTTCGGGTGCGAGGAAAACAGGATTTTTTTGTACCTCCCATTGATGTAATTCCTAACGGGGTAGATTTGGCCGCATTTCCGTACCGGTCGATCGACCCGGGAGGACACACCTTAATTTTTGCAGGCGCAATGAACAATTTGCCCAATATAGACGCGGCGCGATTTCTCACTTTACAAATACTGCCGCTTTTGCAGCAGCGCTATCCCGATGCTACCCTCACCTTAGTAGGGGCTTCGCCTGTCCCGGAAGTGCTCGCCTTGGGGAAACTCCCGGGAATTCAAGTAGTAGGTCGGGTGCAAAGGGTGGCAGAATATTTGCATCAAGCTGCTGTTTGTGTGGTGCCGATGCGGATTGGTTTTGGAATTAAAAATAAAACTTTGGAGGCGATGGCTGCGGGAACCCCTGTCGTTGCTAGCGATCGAGGTTTGGAGGGTTTAGCCGTCGAGGGCGGCCCACAACCGAGAAGGGCCTTGCGGGCGAACAAAGTTCAGGAGTATGTTGAGGCGATTACCAGTTTGTTTGAAAATCAGCAGTTAAGACAGGATCTCTCTGTCAGCGCGCGATCGCTCGTTGAAAGTCAATACACCTGGGATATCATAGGTCGGCAGTACGATCGGCTATTGCAATTTTAAACTCTAAATTCTAAAATCTAAATTCTAAAATGGGACGATGGAACACAAAATTAACCCCTCAAAAAATCGAGTCAAACCCCCAGAAAATCGCAAAGTTGCTCCTCCTCCGACAAGACGCCGCCGTCAAACCCGACGCCCCAAAAATCTTCAAGAGTCCCAGCTTCCAATACCTGTTCCCCTAACTCCCGCCAGATATCCCTGGAAAAGACTGGTAGCTAATGTGACAGCCCTCAGCATCTTGTGCGGCTGCTCTGCTTTGATGGGAGGTGGCGCTTGGCTGAGTTACCAGCTCATTGTCGATCCTAACGGCAACAAATTGATCTCTCAGTTTGTGCCTGGATGGTCGCGCCTGCCTACAGGTAGCAGAGATTCGATCCAAACTCTCGATCAAATCAAAGCCAGCATCCGCAAATTGGGATTTATAACCGGAGAACCCCTGCCGCTTCCCGTCGATAATTCTATTTCCGATTTGCTCTTGCCGGTGATGGTGGAAAGGACTGTTAACGCTTCTACTGTTTGCAAAAATCCTTGCCGTCAAATTGTCGAACTTCGGGTGTACCAGCGGGTGCAGCTTCCCGATCGCTATTCGGATAAAGAGCAGTATTTTCAGTTAGCAAGTTCTCTGAATCTAGAAGGCCCTGCGGAATCTTTTGTCATTGCTTCTTTAGCTGACTCGACATCTAACAATCAAGCCTCCAATCAGTCGCTACCCCTAACAGAACTGCGCCGCTTTGACGGAAAGCCCCCCGCATCGGGCATTTGGTTTAATGTCAGCGGTAAACTGGTGCGGGGCGACAAGAAAATTCCTTACGGACAAGTCGTTCGCTACAACCCCAGCCAAAATCATTTAATCTCGCTTTTGGATTGGGTAAGTGCGGCCGGACAACCGCCGAATTGGCAACAAATTGTTAAGGGTTCAAATCCGCAGTTGGCGATCGACCAAACAGTTGGTTTAGAGCCGCAATTTACCCTTTATCAAATTGGTCCGCGCAAATTTTTGCCCAACCCCGTTCAGTTAACGGCGATTTCTTTAGAAGAGTTTGCCTTCAATGACGAGACTTACAAAAATGGGCTGCGACTTGCCAAAAGCGGGCTGTGGTCTCCAGCATTAAATGTCATGCGTGTGGCGAAGGGGAAAGCCGGCAAAAATTGGCCCGCAGTCGCGCAAGCTCAGCTAGAAACGATCGAATTTCACGCTAAAATTACTCGGGCTCAGGCGATCGCATCTTGGGCCAGTCCCGGTCAACAAGTTCTCGCAGAATTGATCGACGGCCGCTGGAGCGAAGCTTTGCAAGTATTTGAAGCCGATCCGAGCAACAGTCACGAAATTGCCACAACCCTCAAAAATGACGGCGGGCGGATCTGGAACCGCATAGACGCCGCCTTGAGAGTAAATTCCGCTGACGCCGATGTCAAGGCTTGGGGCGCGCTCATTGTAGCGTCTCAAGACGGAACTCGCGAGGCGATGAATTGGCTCGACCAGCAATCAGATACTGACAGCGAAACAAGAACTCGAATTCGGAATTTGGTCAACAAACTTGAGGAAGCAGTTTCTAAGGCTGAAAGTTTAGAAAGGCACAAGAGTCAAATTATGGGTTCTGCTACTTTAATTAGCAGTATCAATCCCGCTGAGTGGCTGGAACCCGAACCGAAAAACGAGTTAAAATTGGCAGGACAACAAGTTTGGTATCAGGTCCAGGTAGCGAGTTTTTACGACGGCAGCCGCTGGGTTAATTCGCCCTTTTCAGACGTAGAAGTGCGCTCTTTTCCTGCTACTCAAGTCAAGTGGCTCTGGGGGCGACTGGGATTGCAGGCTGACCCCAAGATTAAGATTGAGGTAGCGATGGCTAACGGTCAACAAAGAGTTGCTGTGGGAACGGTGAAAGCAGTGCAGGTTCAAGACGGAAGTCTGCGCTTGCTAGCGGCGGTTGACAGGCGATCGTAATCTGGCCCAAAGCATTCGGCAGAGAAAACAGTCCCGAAGCCACTCTCGACACCAAGAAACCGGGCTTTTTTACCGTTTCTGCCGATTGCAACAGAAGTATTTTCGTAAAAAAACCCGGTTTCCTTCCACCCGTGCGTCCAAAACTAGGAATCAGGAAAATGCTTTCTTCTCCCCCTCCTGCAACTCGTCGAGAGGCGCAATCTCAAAACTCTTCCCCTCCCCACTTATAGCTTTTGGACAACAATGCAGACAAAAATTTTGTTAATTTAATTAACGCCACTTGCGCACAACAAACTCAGAGATGTCAAAGCGAGCCCTTTTTAGAGAGTGCTGCAATCATCTGCCGTTTCACCGCTTTAGCCCAAAGCTCAAACTCCAAACTGTTGATATTGTTAATTTTCACTTCCTCAACAGGCTGATGTGGGGCTTCTTTCTGTGCTGTAGTCTCCATTGTTTTTTCCTCGTCCAAAAATTGTTAGTAGTCGATCGCAAACGGTTAGTGTCATACATCTATTTTATGAACTAATTCCTGCAATTAATTACACTAAAGGCAGAGAATTTAGCCATAAAATGCAGTAAATACATTGAGATAATGCAATTTACGAATATAATGTAAGAAAATCCTACAACCCTTGCTGTATATAGGCTTTTACTGACATGAAAATCTTACAATTTACATTGTCTGGCACTATCAAACCAATAGTTATGTTAGTAAACTTATTTTTAAATGAATGTATTGACATATACAGCCCAAAATCATTTTGTTGAATTCACATAGTGCCGTAAAGCCGATCGCCCGCATCTCCCAGTCCGGGTACAATATAGCCGTGCTCGTCCAAACACTCGTCAACTGCAGCCGTATAAATCTGCACGTCAGGGTGCTGTTCGTGAAAGTGCCCCACTCCCTCCGGTGCCGCTAGCAAGCACAAAAATTTAATAGACTTCGGATTAACTTCTTTCAGCCTATCCACTGCCGCGACTGCTGAATTACCAGTAGCCAACATCGGATCGACAATTAAAACATCTCGCTGTTCAATATCTTGGGGAACTTTGAAATAATATTCGATCGCCATCCGAGTTGTCGGATCGCGGTACAAACCAATATGTCCTACCCTCGCAGACGGAATCAGCTCTAAAATACTATCTAAAAGTCCCTGGCCGGCGCGCATAATCGAAATAATAACAATTTTCTTTTCTGCAGCCAGCACCGGTGCATTCATTTGGGCGATCGGCGTTTCTATTTGTTCGTATTTTAGCGGCAAATCTCGCGTGACTTCATAAGCTAGCAGCATTCCAATCTCTTTCAGCAGTTGGCGAAATTTCGCCGTGCTCGTTTGAGTTTGCCGCATGAGAGTTAACTTGTGCTGTATTAAAGGATGGTCGATGACAGTAACTTTAGCACTCATTTTTTTGAACAATTAATTTGCTTTATTCTAACTTATCAGTCATTGAGGCACTCTTGACGAAAAAAAAACAGGTTTATGGCCGCCCCTGCCTCCAGGACTACTTATATCAAACCCCTATTGAAAACACGAATACTGCGCCAATAAAATTTGCTCCTAGACTTGCCTTGCATCTGCACAGCGGGATACTAAATAATGCGAGGTTTGAAAATCACAAGAACTTCATTTTCTCGCTTCCTCTCCTTCCCGCGCTCTTCATGAGAACGCATATCCGGGTTCAAAAGCCTCCCGACTAATCTAGCTGTCTGGCACTTCGTCCAAGCCCACTAACAAAGATCCGGATTCAAGCACCGGAATTTTCCGGAACTTTCACCAACAGATATGAATCTTAAGAAGTATCAGCAGAAAATATTGTTTTTCGGTTAATTCACTAATCGAAAAAACCTGAATAGGAACTGCACATGAGGTTATAAGCTTGGCTTGACTGGCTTTTCATCTTTCAACGTGAAGGCGGTCATATCCAAGTGTAAAAAACATTACCTAAATTCAGTTCCATTTTTTTAGGGTGCTCCTAACTCACAACTGAACTTATTAAGGAGAACATCCATGAAGTTTGTAAAACTATTGCTAGCTACGGCATTAATGACTGCTTCTATCAGCCCCGCCTTGGCTAATCCGGCAGTTCAAATTTTAGGTGCAAGCTACGGCGGTAGCGGTTGCCCAGATCGCTCCGCCAGCGTCAGCGTCAGCCCCGACGGTCAAGAACTCACCATCTTATTTGATAAGTTTGCAGCCCAGGGAAATGTCTCAACAGAAAGCCGGAAAAGTTGCAATCTGAGCATTCCCATCAAAGTACCCCAAGGCTACCAAATTTCTATCTACGATGCTGATTACCGCGGCTACGTTGCTCCCAAAACCACAGGCAACCTGCGAGCAGAATACTTTTTCGCTGGAACCCGCGGACCCATTTTTAATCGGAATTTCAGTGGCGAAACTAACTACAATGTTCGAGATAGTTTAGCCACTGTAGCTAATGTTTGGTCTCGCTGCGGCGACAGTGTAAATATGAGAGTAAATGCTGCAATGACAGCCCGCGGTGGCGGCATGGCCACCGTTGACTCCTTCGACTTGGCTCATCGCGGTTTAGTTTATCACGTCAAATATCGCACTTGCCGCTAAGCAGCTTGTGCGGAGTGTAGTGTGAGGTATAGTTTTCAGGTTTGAATTTTGAATTTTAAGTTGGAAGAGGGGATAATTTTCCTTCTTCCTTCTTCCCTCTTCCTTCTTCCCTCTTCCCTCTTCCTTCTTCCCTCTTCCTTCTTCCCTCTTCCTTCTTCCCCCTAAAACACAGTGCCGTCACTTTCAATCTGAATTGGCGGCCCTCCACCAGCCCTCAATTCTGCCGCAATTTTCCGCCCCGCCGCCCAAGTTCCTCCTTGCAAAATCTTCACCAGCGGCAATTCTGTCGCACTCAAATGCAGCTTTTCTCGAATAGCTGCGGCAATTTTATCTAAAAGATTCACAGTCAGCGATCGCCATTCCACTATAACTTCCGAACCCGGCAAGTAACTCTGTTCAAAAATAGCCGAATCTTTTGCCTGCAGCAGCCCGATATCCAAACACAAACCGCCGTTGCGGTACTCCGGCAATCCCGTTAACTCATCCAATCCGGCGACTTCTAAACCAAGTTCTTGCAGCGGTTCCAACAGGGAATAAGTCAACCACTGCGACAGTTTGTGAAATGGCACGAATTCATCTCCCAGATTTTCTCCTGTTAAAGCCGGATGCCGCCAAACATCGCCTAAATTAACTCCACCAATTGCATATCTTCCCGGCCAAATTTCCCCAAAACCTGTTAAAACAGCGCTCAACACTTCAGAAGCCTTCACAGTTTTGACTCCAGCAACCCGACTGTCTAACAAGTATTTTGCCAAATTGCCGGGACGCGGGTTTTCGCTGCCAAATAATAATGGATGCTGGCAAATCGCATTTCCCAAACGCTGCAATAATTCTAATCTGCCTGTTAAACCAACTAGCGGATTGTCTCGACTTACCTGAAATCCTGCCGCTAAGGTTTCTAGTTTTAACTGAGAAAGTCCCCGATAATCAGCTTGCCAAGGAAAATCGGGATTGCTGGAAAAAATACCTTGACAAAACATCCGCAAGCTGGCTATTGCTAACCCTTCAGAACGGCGGTAAACCTGTCCGGTTTCGGGTTCGCAATACTGCCAATCTGCACCAGCACCGGCATCGAGCAAAACGCTGACAATTGCTAAATCAAATTTGATTTTAGCTTGCTCTATGAGTGCAAATTCGGCTATTGCTGCATCCAATTCTGCGACGCGCGGCAGGTTGCCGGCTTCAAAATGCCGCCAGCGACTGTGAAAGGGAATGTTAAAATCGGGATACTGTTGGCGCGTTGTGTCAATTACATAATTTGCTGCTTTGTCGAGTTGGGATAAATCGACGCGGAAGTAGCGGAGTTTGTCAAGGCGGGCTAAATCAAAAAGCCGATCGCACTTTTGACGAATAGCAGCCGGTGTTCTCAGATATTCTACAGTCTCAAGTTCACTATTGCCCAACTTCATACTACCAAACACCGGTAAACATCGTTTTCTTGAAAAAAGTCAAACTGACTGTAATCTAAAAGATTATCTAAAATCGCATTTTTATCGATTTTTATCAGCTTATATTCCCACTTCGAGCCGCTGACTTCGCGTTTTATTTTATCGGAAACTATGACTGAATTTCGTTCTCTACCCGGAGTTACTATTTTACTTAAATCTTCCAGCCTGTCGGCTATGTTAATATCTTTTCCGTAAGTGCAAGACCGAAATATATATAAATTTCCCTTAGCAACTCCCACCGACAATCCGCAAGGTATTTGATTGGCGTGAATAAAAAGTTTCCAATTCTCGCACAGACTTTCCATTGCTGCTAAGGCTGAATGAGATTCCGGGAAAGTCAACAAATGCGAATCGCCAACAATACTCCGAATTGTGCCGCCGTATTCTTCGCAAATTGTTTTTTCAAAAGTATCAAAGTTGGTGAGCAAATATTCCACATCTTTGATCGAATTCGATTCTTGATAAGCAATAAAACCTCTCAAATCTGCTTTAATTATTGCTTGATTTTTGATAATTCGCGTTTTGTAACTTTGGTCAACTTTGTATACTTTTTCAGGTTCGCTCATCCCTTTCAAAGAAAACTCGTTGACAAAAGATGTTTGCACTTCTGCTTTGTTGAGCGCCAGCCATGCTGCTTGCGACAAATATATTTCATCCGGCGGAGTTACTGATTCTATGCGCGCTGTTAAATTCACCGTATCGCCAAAGATATCTTTATCTTGATGCAACACATCTCCCAATGTAATTGACACGCGAATAGCCAATCGTTCGTCGTTCGCCTTGCTAGATTGTTGCGCTCTCAATTCTTGCTGCATTTCGACCGCAGCCACAGCCGCGGCTGTGACACTGGGAAAAATCATCCAAAATGAATCACCCTCCCCTTTAATCACGCTTCCTTCATTTCTGGTGCTAATATCTGAAATAAAATTTTTATGCTCGTTTAACAAACTACTTAAGTCCGACTGAGATAATTTTTTTACTCTGGCGGTATATCCGCAAATATCTGTTTTTACGATCACAGTAGAACGCAAATTAGCCATAACCTACCCTGACTGATCAAAAACCAGCAATAATTTAATGTGACCGAGACGCGATAGTTCGCGTCCGATCGCGTCTTGGCCCTCTCAATCTCCTAAATCGCGTCCGATCGCTTCTGCAAGAATTGTAGCATCTGGCACAGGGTCTAGCGTGTAGTAGCCGGCGGCTTTTTTGGCGACAATTTCGACTTGTGCGTCTGCGGGAATCCAATCTTCTGGAATGGGGATGCGATCGACCACCTGAATGCCAGAATTGATAATCGCATTGTATTTCATATCGCTCATAGAAACTAAACTGTCAATTCGAGAGATCCCCAACCAGTGCAGCACGTCTGGCATTAGTTCTTGAAACCGCATATCTTGAACTCCCGCAACACATTCAGTGCGAGCAAAATAGGCATCAGCTCGATCGCCCCCTTCCTGCCGTTTTCTGGCATTGTACACCAAAAACTTAGTCACTTCCCCCAAAGCTCTCCCTTCCTTGCGGAAGTAAACAATTACCCCAGAACCGCCGGATTGTGCAGTTTGGATGCAAATTTCAATCCCGTGTACCAAATAAGGGCGGCAAGTGCAGATATCGGAACTGAAAACATCTGAACCGTTGCATTCATCGTGTACCCGTACCGCCAACTGCTTGTCCGGGTCAGAAATATTCGCGACATCGCCAATGATATAAATCGTAGTTCCGCCAATTGGCGGCAAGAAAACGTGCAAGTCCGGCCGCGTCACTAAATCCGAGAACATTCCGCCTGTTTGCTCGAACAGAACACGGCGAAGAACGCTTTCTTGGGCGCCGATCCGCCGAGCAATTCCCGGCAAATACCAAACCGGGTCGATCGCAATTTTAGTTACTGCTAAATTGCCGCCTTCTTTGACTATTTTCCCATCAATTTTTACTCGGTTTTTAGCAATGGCATCTTGCAATTCCGGCATATTAATGTGAGCTTTAGTTACAGCAATTGTCGGTCGAATATCGTATCCCTGCTGTAAAAAAGAAGTATAAATTTCGCTGACCAAGCCTCCAAAGGGATCGAGAGAAACAATCAAATCGCGATCGCCCCAACTCGGGTGCGGCCCGATGTGTGCTGCCGGAGATGTGTTGGTAAAATCGGGGCGGTGATCTGCTTGGAGTGCGCCGGAAGCAACTGCTAGCGCGCGATAAACAGAGTAAGAACCCGAATGAGTGCCGATCGCATTCCGGTGAGACGATTTGCTGAGGCTGCCAATCACAGGCCCCCGTTTCAGAGGATCGATTTCTCCCCAGTAAATGGGATGAGGTTTTGTGCCAGATCTGTCGGGATGGGATGTTAAAACTATATGCTTGGGTTTTGACACAGTTGTTTTTGGCTCTTGCTATAGATGGTGACATTGGTTGTCAGCCGAATCGCAATCTGAAACAGTGATTCATCATACCAACAGTACACACCTCCCTAGTTGAAACAATCGCGCTACACACACAAAACCCTATGTCGGCTTGGGTTTCAGGATAACAGGAGGTTTTCGTCGGATTTGATATAAGTCCAGAGTTCGCTCTTTCCCAGTATAGCCAACACCAAAGACAGCACAACTGCCAAACGCCAATTTTGAAGTTTTAACAGATGCGAAAAAAAAAGATTTGAGATTTTGAGCCGCCCACGTGCAGTCAATCTCAAATCCCAAATCTCCAATTTCAAATTTCAAATCGAATATTTTTGCTCAAAACGCCTTAATCCAGGCTTGGAGGGTGACAGAATTCCATTAAAATTGCCTCGCCTTCGTCGCGCGAGTCCAATTCCTGCGCCACCCGCTTGAGATAGTTTTTCGACAGCAAGCGGCTGGAAATTTTTTGCGGTATAAACCAGCGATGGCGCCACCGCAAACAAAGCGAAAAAGCCACGGCTTCTGGAACAGAATAAGTGGAGTGCCGCCGAATTTGCAAGCCAGCAACTTCTCCAGCTTTACCCAGAGTTTTGGAAGTGAATTGTATGATGTTGCGCGGGAAATAAGTGCTGTGCCACCGCCAGCCAAGCAGGCGCGCCGATTCGCAGTCAGCGTTCGGTACAGCCACCCAAATATAACCGTTGGGTTTCAGTAATTGCCTCATGCAGTTGAGTGTTCCGGCAGGCGAAGGTGTTGCCATCAAAACGTGGGAACAGGTGATAACATCAAACTTTTCCTCGGTACCGTTTTGTGCGATATATTCTTCCAAAGTCCCTGTAAAAACATCGATCCCGCAATCGCGGGCCGCCGCCGCCGCAGATTCCCCAGGTTCAACCCCTTTAACTTCAACTCCCAGCTTTTTGAAGACTTGCAGAAAAGAGCCTCCGCCGCATCCTACATCCAACAACCGCTTGCCGACAGGGATAGGAATGTGCCGGTATTCGCCCCGCCGCTTTGCTTCTTCAACTACTCGTTCCTCATCCTCAACGCGAGTGTTGTAACACAGATAATCTGGCGGATAATATGGAATCAATTCCTCCCATGTAGGTTGGGGATTGAGAAATCCTAGCCCGCAATCGTCACAGCCGAAAAGCGACCATTTCAGCGGTTCTTTAGGAGCATCCGAAGTGCCAGCTTTGTTACGGAAACGGATATTTTTTGAATTACAAACAGGGCAATTTGTCAGTTGTTGCATGGTTCAATTTCAGAATTTGTACAGTTTCTAACAGTTGCTAATGGCAGTCGATCGCCACAATTTATTACCATTAGTTGAGCTGGTAGAGTGCACGCCTGGAAGCAGATCGAAAACTAGGTTTCTTTGCAAATTAGTAGTTGTAGATGCCCGGTTTGTAGATGTTCGGTTTGTTAGCGCCCGACCCCCGATCGATCGGCACTGTAAGATTTTATGTCTAAAGGGTTAGACCCAGAAGGTAGCATTTGTTACCCAAAAATACAACCGACGCTCAACAGACAATAATTGTCGGTAGCGTTTTTGCGGTTGCGCTAAATTCTTAAGAAAATACTAACTCACAAAATTAATGTTGCCAAGTAGATCTAACTATTTTCTAAAAAATGGTCGCGTACCCGCGTCTCTTCTAGAGATGAAATCGATCGCCCCGTCAGCTTCTACTGTAGCAATAACGGGGACTGAGAACAATTTTTGTGCGGTGGATATCGAAATTGCAGCGGGTACGATCGCTCAAATTATTCCATCAGGTACAGAACATTTATTCCCAATTGCAGATATTCCAATTGTTGATTTGTGCAACGGCTTAGTTTGGCCTTGTTTTAACGAGAGAGGACTCTCCCTCCTCGCTACTTGCCTGATAGCATTTTTGATTTTTGATTTTTGATTCAACAATTGGGAATGACTTACTGGATAGGGGTTTGGATCGCGGGCAACCGGCGTTGCATTATTTTTAGAAAATGGTATTAATTAGAATTATTTGACCGGGCTTGATAAGTTGTTGTGCACTTAAATTGCATATTTCGATCCCATATCAAAACTCGTCAAATCCTCTCCCCCTCTCCCCCCTGACAGGTGTAGGTTTTTTACAATTAGGAGGAGTTACAAGCATAAAAGGAATCTACAGGAGTGTGAGGGAAA
>NZ_JAUBTB010000131.1:0-13963 GCF_036704965.1 Microcoleus sp. F10-B2
CATACGTGAATGCCACGTTTTCTATAGTTGTCTTTTTGTCAAGTACAATTTATACCAAATTAGATGAGCTTACCCTGTCTTTATTCGCGTTTTTGCATTCGATAACAAGGATAGGAATACCGTTGATCAGAAATACGACATCTTCCCTGATGCCGTATTTACCGTTATGGATGTAGAATTCTTCGGTAACTTCGTAGGTGTTTCGGGTAGGGTCGCCGTAGTCGATGAGTTTTAGGTCAAGTTCCCGATTTTCAGCAGCATAGAAATATTTGCCTTGGTTGCGGAGATAGGTAAGAAAGTCTCTATTTCCGTAAATGTCGGTAGGTAGGTTGCTGAGTTGGGCAATCAGTACGCCTTGGGCTTCGCTGTAGTTAGGGTTAAATTGGCGGACTTTTTTATAGAGGACATCATCAAAATAGAGAGAGGCTTGTTGTGCTTTTTCCTGAATGTTGCCAGTGTGATTATTAAAGCCCCGTATAGTTTCGGCTTGTTCACGCGGCACAAACGTCCAACCGATTTCTTGGGCGTAGGTGATGATACGGCTTTGAACAGTTTTGTGTTCTCCAGGTTTAGGCATGATAGTAAATCTCAGCTATAAGTTAACAAAAAGCCTAGTCTGTGTTGGTTTGAGTAGCTGTATATGCTTGTTGCGGACTATGGGAAGGTTTTTCTTGTTGTAGTTTTCCCGATCTCACAAGCGGAGTTAAATATTGAGTTTGTAAATAATCTTGATTACGATCCAAAATGGTAGCAATCGCAGCAGAAGATAAGGTCTTCCAAGTACAAAGCTCTACGATTGCAGTTGTGGCCTCATCATGGCTTGAACGTCTACCAAGTCCTTCAATCTTAGTTCTTAATTGTTCAGGCATTTGTACTAGATAGTTCTGACGCTCATCACTCTTAGGATGATACTCTTGTTCTCCCAAAGCCAGATTCAGAACTAGCTGCTGATGATCTTCAGATTGAGCGTTGGCTGTAGATGGACTCCTTAGATTAGACTCGTCTGGTGTGGTCAACTCCCTAGATAACGGCTTATCTAGGAAGTCACTCCCTAGATTAGGCTCCTCTGGCGTGGTCAACTCCCCAGATAAGCCATCGTCTACTAATGCTGAAGTGAGGGTGTAGCAGGTAGCTGACCCTTTGCCTTGTTGTTCAAGTAATCCCACATCCCGTAAACGTCTCAGGTGTTGACTGGCGGTGAGAGTATCAACATCATTGGTGACACGGTAAATTAAATTATTAATCATTCCCACCTGTCTTAAGACGACGAGTGCTGTGGCTTCATCATTACTTAATCCATACTTTTTAAATTGTGTCAGCCATTCAATATCATCTCCATCAAGAAGATGATGGGTAAAAAGGGTAACGTGAAAATAATCTCTATCTCGATTGGAAACAAACAAAGGTAGGGTCAAGTTGGCTTCCACCATTTTCTCTAACATAACCCTCCCTCCAGAGCCTTTTGTTTCTGCAAGATTTACTTCATGGAGAACTGCGGCAATTTTTTCGTTACGAGTTTTTGATCCTGGTTGGTCAAATTCATCTGTGGGTTTGAGAGAATAACCAGGATTACGAATTTCTAAACGATCAGAGAAGCGGATAATCTGGACAGGACTCCGTTCTCGATAGTTACGGTGCATTACAGCGTTAACAATTGCTTCTCGGATAACTTTACGGGGTATGAGAGGGGTTTCTCTGCGGTGAATCCCATTTTCTGCAAGGGCGAAGGCTTTAGGCAGATCGTTAAGGACAAGGGTTATTAATTTGGGAATGGCTAGTAGTAGGGGTTCACGGATTTCGGTACTTTGATAACGCTTATCTGGATCTGAAACCCATTCCTTACCTTCTACAAGGATGTAGTCGATGCGGTGCATGGGAAAATAACGCCGCAGGGCGAGCGCATTTCCGAATAAGATTAATCCAGCGAAGGTGACGCAGTATTCTTCTTTTTGGGTGGGATGTCTGGCGATCGCATTTAGGGCAAAAAGTAGCCTCTGGTCATCGTAATTGAGTTCGCTGGCGTTGGGGTTTAATTCCTGCCTTTCTCTGCGGTAAGCAGCGATCGCTTTTGGGTCTAAATCATCGATAGTAGCATCGGGGATAGTTGTAGTATCGTAGGTTTGGGTATTACGTTCTTTATAAAACAGTTCAATATCTCTCTCAGTGCATTTTTGATCGGTTGAAGCAATGCGTCTAAATGCACCTTGGGGAAGTCCTCTTTTAGTAAGATAGACTGGTTTTTCTGAGGGTTGGACTTCGGGGATAAAGGCAACAATGATGATTTTCCCGTCTTTGGTAGCAGTTTCTATTTGGGGACGAATAGTAATGTTAAAAACTTCTCTGCATTGGGTAGCTAAGTCTCGTTGTATTTTGTCGGGATCTGCTATTCCTTCAATTTCATAATTATTGGTATCACTTTCTTCTGATGATTTGATACCAAGCAGAAGATAGCCCCCTCCTAGGCTAGGTTCATTAGAAAATGCGCTAATGCTTTCCCAACAGCTTTTACCAACTTCTGAGCCTTTTTTTGCTTCTATTTCTACGCTTTCATCTTCGGTAGTGAGAAGTTCCCAGAGTTCATCAAAGGTTAGCATTGTTATTCATCTCCTCCCTGTGGTTCAAGGTTGAAAGCGGAAAAATTAAGGTCATCTACTCGGATTTGGGCGGTCATTAGTTGGTGAAGGAGCGTTCTAAAGAGCTCACTCATCACTTTTTTTATTGAAACTAGAGCATCAATTTTTGCAGCTACTTTATCTAGCAAAAAAGCTATTTCTATTTGTTCTTGAATATCTGGCAACCCAAAAATAATATCTCTAATTTTACTAGGTGATGTATGTTTAACTTTTGAACCGGTTGCTGTTCTAGAAATTTCGCTTCTTATATGCGGCGTATTAAAAATGTGAAAAAGAAATTGCTTATACAAATAAGATTCATCAAGTCTTTCAATAAGTCCAAGACGTTGATTATGAAGATATTTATTGGATTCTGGTATAAAGGCTGAACTACCTAACAATCCCGATTTTTGCTCTGTCATAGCAACAAGGAGATCGCCTTCATTTAGTAGATATCCGTCGGGAACTTTACCTGTGTAATATTTAGTCTTATCTTTTTGATCGCGGAAACCTCCATCTTCATAAAAATGTCCTGGTGTCATCAAAATAAATTCACCTTCTGGCTTGAAGTATTCGCCATCAAAGGCATAGCCATGTTTAATTTGAAACATATTGCCAAGAGGTATAACATCCCAACTTTCAGGAATAAGACCTATTTCTGTCATCTTTTGCGGTTCGTTACGAGTTCCCTCTGTGAATAGTTTTTGTATGAGGGCTTTTTTCAATTCAGTAGTGAGAGTGATGAGTTGCTCTTGTTGTGCGATCGCATTCTGCACTAGCCACAACACCCCCGCAATCTTTCGCTGTTCTTCAATTGGGGGAATTACAACATTTAATTTCTTAATTGCATTGGTTGATAAATTAGCTTGTTTCATTCCCTTTGCTGTTAAAAACAAGGGGGTTAAAAATATTCTTGAGAGTAAAAAATAAAAAATATAATCACGATTAACATCTGCCGAAATAATATCAATCCTAGCAACTCGTTGGTTTAGTAGTAAATTTTTGTTGGTTTTGTTTATTTTGACGGTAAAACCATAATCTTCTTTTTCGCTGGTTCCAGTTAATGAGATTATTAAATCTCCCTCTTGCAAAACATACTTGGAGTATTTTTGTGCGTAGCTGTCGGGATAAAAAATAGGTTTGCGCTCTAGAGCAAGTTTGTTTTGATATAGGTTGCCCATCCTTATGAGTTGAGTGTTAGAAGACTCTACAGCATCGGTGGATTTGAAAGCATATCCATTAAAAAGACTTAAGACCTCTTCAAATTTAACAATTTTCCAACTTTCAGGAATAAAACCTAACTCTGTAGTTTTATAAGACTCTTTTTTTTTATTGGTTATTTTAGTTTCATGAAGATGTTCGTCAATTGTAGCTGTTTGCCCTTCCATCATTTATATGTCCCCAAAACTTGCATTAATAATTGATTCGTTTCCGAAGCTTCCACTTCCAAAATTTCCAACTCCTCTAAAATCTCCGCAATAGGTCGAAATTCCTCTGTTTCTGCTACATGAATATAACGCGAAGGCGAAATATTATAATCATTACGGGCAATGTCATCCTTAGAGACAATGAGGCTAAATTTATCCTCCTCCCGCCAATTTAAAAACGTGCTGGCAATACTCTCAATTCCCTCATCAGGAATATAGTTTTTCGGATCGCCCTTGGCAAATACCAAACTTGCATTGATTAAAAATAGTTTACCTTGTCGTTCTTTGGGTTTAGCCCGATTCAGAAATAAAAGAATACCTGGCGCAGAAGTGTTGTAAAACAGATTTCTTGGTAAATAAATCACCCCTTCTATCAAATCCTGTTCCACAAACCAACGTCGTACATTCTTCTCTTTATTCTTATTGATATTTCCTGAACCCCGTGACGCTGCACCTGTATCCAAAACGATCGCCGCCTTTCCCGTTTTATCCATTGATGCCCAAATATGTTGCACCCAACCCCAATCAGCAGACTGTTTCCCTGGAAAACCTGCACCCTTGGGAAAACGCCCTAACTCATCGCCATCATAGTGCGATTCAATAAACCAGTCCTGATTCCACATGGGATTGGCTACCACTCGCTCAAACTGAGCTAATTTCCCCGCTTGCATGAGTTTAGGATGGCGAAACGTATCCCCGATTTCGATTTTTCCCTCCAAGTCGTGAATAATCATATTCATGTTTGCCATTGCCCAAGTAGTCGCTGTGTACTCCTGCCCATAAAGTTGTAACGGTGCAAACTTTTCTGTTGAACTTTGGGATTCTTGCAAAACCAACTGACACTTAATTAACAACCCCGCCGAACCACAACAGGGGTCATAAATCGTCATTCCTGGCTGTGGTTGCATAATCTTCGCCATGATTAGCCCCACTTCCCTCGGCGTGTAAAATTCCCCTGCTGATTGTCCCGAATTTTCCGCAAACTTACGAATCAAATACTCATAACTGCGCCCAATAATATCTGGCTCTACATCCTTTAAACCGAGACGCTTCTCCGATATTTTTTCAATTAAATTCGAGAGTCTGTCATCAGCAATGTCACGCTGTCCATGAGTTGTAGCATTAAAATCAACCCGATCAATAATCCCTTTGAGTAAAGGATTCACTTTAGCAATTTCCCGCAAATAGCCTGTTAAAGTCTCGCCAATCTTGTCCGACAGCCTACGAATCATAGACCAAACAGGCTGATCTGGATCGTCAGGTTGTAGTGGTAAGTAGAACCTCACCAGATTTTGATCCATTGCTACCAACTTAAACGCTTTGGCACGAGAACCCACCTTCTGGGCAATCCGATTTAACTCATCATCAAATACATCACAAAGTCGCTTCGTAAAAATCAATGGCAGAATAAAATCCTTATATTTTGCTGCTTCCTGCGCCCCTCTAATGCTACAAGCAGCATCCCAAATCCAATTTTCCAGGGACTTATCCCCATTACGTTCAACCATGTATATTTTTGTAACTATTTCAAGCTGTTAATTTTTGCTGTATTTGCTGATGTATCCGATCTAACCATACAGGAATCACTGGCTGACCAGATTTTAAGGATGCGATCGCACTCTCCCTCTCAAACTCTACCACTTGGAGCGATCGCGATGAATGAATCCCACGACACCATAAACCGCCCCAGCGAAACCGAGTTGGTAAACCCCGGTTCGTTCTCCCTCAGCCGTTGTAGCGTCATGACCGCCTGTACAATAACAAATAATTTGTTACTGTACAGTTTTTGCTTTGGGAATACAATTTGCTATGCGGATAAAAGGACTTGAACCTTCACTCCTCTCGGAACCAGAACCTAAATCTGGCGCGTCTGCCAATTCCGCCATATCCGCATTTTGACATTTAAATACTATAGCACACAACAGAGCGATCGGTCAATCGATTTTAGATTTTAGATTTTAGATTTTAGATTGAATACGGCGACCTACTGATAAATCCGCAGGCTTGGGAGCCAATTGCTCGATCGATCGATTTTAGATTTTAGATTGAAAAAAGCGACCCACGGATAAATTCCCAGGCTGATGACCAAATTGCTCGATCGCCGAACATCGAGAAACCCGGTCATTTTTGGACACCGGGTTCAATCATGAGTTATCGCCACAGCAATTTTCCGTATTTTTCACTTGTCACTTACTTTTGGCCGAGCGCCTTCCAGGTTGTTTCGTCCACCATGCCGTTAGCCATTAAACCCTTATACTCCTGAAAGCTCTTGACAGCCGTAGCAGTGCGAGCGCCAAAAATGCCGTCGATCGGGCCCGGATCGTAACCCTGCATTTCCAAACGCACCTGTAGCGTCTTCACCTTGGAACCGACAGCGCCTTTATTGAGAAGAGTTGGAGGATTGCCGGGAACAGCAGCAGTGCTCAGAGTTGGAGGATTGCTCTGCACAGTTTCAGGAGCTGATGCCGGATCTGCTGCTAAAGCTGTCCAAGTTTCTTTGTCCACAATGCCATCTGCGTTCAAACCCTTAGACTGCTGAAAGGCACGAACCGCCGATGTAGTGCGAGAGCCATAGGTACCGTCGATCGTCCCTACCTTGAAATTGTGCACCTGCAAGCGCTGCTGTATGGCGGCAACTTCTGGCCCGTCAGCTCCCGCCGAGATAGTTTTTTCTTTTTTCACTGGAGCCTGCTCGCCCGCGTAAAAAGGCTTGTTAAACATATCTCCTTCGGACTTTCCCTCGGGCGATGCTGAGGCACCCGGATCTGCGGGATTCGTAAAGTCTCTGCGGTACTGTTCCTGCACAAATGGTTCGGAGTCGAAAGCAGCAGTTGCCTTTCGGGTTAAGCCGGGAGCGAGCAGAGCAATCAAGCTCAAAATCGTAACAGTAGTCACACGCATAAATTGCATCCTATTAGTGAGGTTTGACAAGGTTTCGCTGTTTTCAAGTTTCTCAATCTAATTGTATTACCCGGACTGCTTTCTGAGAAATATAGCAGAATGAAGAAGGAAGAAGGCTCTTCCACTTCGCGAGTGGGTAACAAAAAGTCCGAGGGAAGGGGTAATAGACCGCATTGGTTTGGGCCATTAAGAACTTTATAACCGTCGGGCGCGGTTGCTATATCTGCCACAGCTTCTAGAAGTTCGGCAATGGGGACGGCCGCACTCAGAAGTTATGACTTGGAAGCAGGGACGGGTTCGCACTATTCCTCAGAAACCCGGTTGATTCCGAGAAGTTTTTTTACTAAAGCCAATATTTTAGTAGAAACCGCGTTTCTTAGCCTCAGTCCTCTTGTGTAAAACCTGCTGTCATTCACAAATCTTTACGGGCGGGTTGTGTAAAAAGTCGATCCATCAGAGACCAAGTTTTTTCCTTCAACCAGCCCGTAAGAAGCAAAAGTCGCCACTTATCGGTTCGCGTGTTCTGCCAATAAAGCCTTGGCTCTCGGCTTGTAAATCAGATAAAACAGCGCTTCTATGTAGCGGAGCATATCTTCGCGGTTTTCCTTGGACGAGTAGTTCCAGAAACCGTAAGTCCGCGCCAGCGTCAGCAGTTTGGTAGTATGAATTTTCCATGTATACGTGCTGTAAACTCGGTCAATTCCTCGCGTTGAAATTTCATACCAATAGTTGAGATTGTGTTCGCACTTCGATAAAAAATCTAGAATTTTTTGGGCGGTTTCCGGGTGGTTTGTCGGGTTGATATAAAACCCATTTACGCCATCTTGAATAATTTCCAGCGGGCCGCCAAACTGCGTCCCGAAAGTGGGAATGCCAGTAATCATTGCTTCTAGAATTGTCAAGCCGAAAGCTTCAAATAAGGCTGGCTGCACAAATATACCTTGGCCGTCGGCGATTACCCGGTAGATTTCGCCGGACAGACTTTTGGAAAGCCTTACTCCCAGCCAGCGAATTTTACCGTGGAGGTTGTATTGGTCGATAATTGCGTAGAGCTTTTTAATTTCTTCTGCTTCTTCGTAGTCTTCGGTTTCTTCCTCCCGCAGCTTGCCAGCTACTAGAATTAAGTTGCATTTTTCTTGCAGTTCCTGGCTTTTTCCAAACAATTCTGCTAAGCCTGTCAGATTTTTAATGCGATCGAGCCTTGCGATCGAAAATAAAGGGCGCTTTTGCGGGTCGTCGAGTTTTCCAAAGACTTGTTCCGGGTCTTCTAGAGTAAACAGCAGTTCGTTGAGCCGATCGCGATCGTCTTGCACCCGGTCTTCGATCCGCGTGTAGGGAAAGTACACGCTTTCGTTGACTCCCGGCGGCACCACGTTGAATTTTGGGCTGAACAGTTCAATCCCGTTCACAACGTGGTACAAATCCGGCATGGTAAAACAATTGTAAGATTCGTACTGACCGACACTATCGGGTTGGCCCACAATCTCTTGATAGGTGCTGCTGACAATACAATTAGCTGCATTCATAGCAATTATATCGGCAGTAAATTGCAGCGAAAAATGGTAATTTTTATCTGATTCTTGCCAGTAGAGATTGCTTAACAAATATTTAGATTTTTCCAGTGCATGGGCAATATTGCACTGAGTAGTTTTGAGTTTGCGAGACAGCAAAAACGCTACCAAGTTGCCGTCAGAATAGTTGCCGACAATTAAATCTGGCTTGCCCTGAAACTCAGCCAGCAGTTCTTTTTCTGCATCGATCGCGTAAGTTTCCAAATAAGGCCAAATCTCGAATCTCGAAATCCAATTTTGAGTGAGTTTGGGATTGAAATCCCGGAAGGGAACCCGCAAAATCCAAGCATTTTCTGTGTCGTGAACTTGTTCCAAACGTTCGTTGCAGCGCGTGCCGTCGCTGTTAGGAATTAACCTGGTGAGAATAATTACTTTAGGTTTGACGCCTAAACTATCGAGACCGGCAAGATGAATGTCTTCTTGCAGTTGTCTCTCTAAACTCTTGGCTTGATCGAGGACATAAACTACCTGCCCTCCCGTATCCGGTCGCCCCAAAACTCCTTCTTGGCCGAACCAGCCGTGAGGAGAAACTAGGACGATTTTGAAAATCATCGGGATGCGAGAAATAAATGCTTCTAGGGTTTGCGGATCGGGGGCATCAATTAATTCGTCAAGAAGTCCTAGGGTTTCATGCACGCGGGCGGCGGTATTTCCCCAACCTGCCTCGAAACCCATCAATTGCAAAACCAGTCGAAATCTTTCGTAGGGTTCTTGTTCAGAAATATCGCTGACAAAGGTGAGGGCTTTTTTGACTTGTTCGGAAAGTTGTTCTTGGGATTTTATGCGATCGTTAATTAGTAATTGTACGCCGTTGTAGCGGTGAATCCGGAAGAAATTAAATAGAGTTTCCTGCCACTGTCTGGCGTCTTGGAACAGTTTGCTGGACAGGTATCGGTTGAGGAATTGCACTCCTTTGCCGATGTTTTTGGGGTCGCGAATTGTGGGGGAATAATCGTAAAAAGGGCCGAAATCTAGTTCGAGAATGTCGCCTTCTTGGGGGTGAAAGTGGTTGACGAAGCGATCGCGCACGTCGAGCAATTCTTGCACTGTCATCTGCTCGAGTGTCAAGTCGTCTCCAACTCGCACTATTTCTATAGTAGCAATTTTTGGTCGCAGCAGGACGCAAATGCTGTCCTCTTCAAGAATAATTTCCTGAACGTAGTAAATCAGTTTGCTCAAATGAGAAGATTTATGGAACTGTTCGGGCTTTTCGTATTTGGTGCAGTAGGCAGCAAAAGCGTTAACTATGTCGTTTCGCAGTAAATATTTGTTACCCAAAGCCCGCAAATCGCTGACAAACTGACGCAAGTCGGTTTTTTCGTCGCTGGCGATCGCAGCCTGAAAGAGTTCAGACATACATACTCCCTTATTTAAGACTTTTGATTTCCACTGTAAAATTAGGCGATACTCAAATAGTATCGCCCTTTTTTTTTAGGCTACTACTTTTTTTAATGTCATTTTAAAGTCTGCAAAGTTAAGTTGCTATCCCTCAAATGACATAAAACTCCCCGTATTTGTGGCGAATGTAGCGGATAAAGGGATCGATACTTAAAGGTGAACCTGTAACGCGATCGATCAATTCGACGGCAGTGTATTTGCGGCCGTGCTGGTAGATATTTTGTTTTAGCCAGTCGTGGAGTACGGTAAAATTGCCCTGTTCTATTTCTACGGGAATTTCAGGATTGATTTTTACTGCTGTTTCGTAGAATTGGGCGCTCATCAAGTTGCCGAGGGTGTAACCTTGGAACATTCCGCCGATCGTACCGACGTACCAGTGAACATCTTGCATGGCGCCTTCGCTGTCGGTGGCGGGGACAACGCCGAGGTCGGTTTGATAGCGTTCGTTCCAGGCTTCGGGGAGGTCTCGCACTGCTAGTTTTCCCTCTACCATTGCCAATTCTAGGTCAAAGCGGATGGCGACGTGGAGGTTGTAGGTTACTTCGTCGGCGTCTGTGCGGACGAGCGATCGCGAGACTTTGTTGATTGCCCGGTAAAATGCGTCAGTGGATACGTGTCCCAACTGTCGCAAAAATATCCCTTGGAGTTGCGGGTAGAAACATTCCCAAAAACCGCGACTGCGCCCCACTAGATTTTCCCAAAGTCGCGATTGACTTTCGTGCACGCCGGAGGAAATGCCGCCTGCCAGAAGCGTACCTTCAAATTCCGGGGAATTTCCGAGTTCGTAGAGGGCGTGTCCGGCTTCGTGGATGCTGCTGAACAGTGCTTGATCCAGGTGGTCTTCATAGACGCGGGTGGTAATTCGCACGTCGTCTATAGAGAAGTTAGTCATGAACGGGTGCAGGGTGGTGTCTTGCCGTCCCCGCTGGAAGTCGAACCCCATGCGTTCTACGACTGTGCGCGTGAATTCTAGTTGCTGGGATTCTGGGAAGTTTTGGTGCAAGCAGGAGTCGTCGGCGGGTGGTTGGGAGGTGATGGCTTCGACTATCGGCACTAATTCTTGACGCAGTTTGGCGAAAAGCGGGCGCAGCAGGGATACTTTCATGCCGTAGTCGCTGCGATCGATCAACGGATCGGCGATGTGTTCGTAGCCGGGGAAAAAGTCAGCGTACTGCCTGCTTAATTCTAGGGTTTTTTCTAGATACGGCTCGACCGCTGCGAAATTGTTGGCTGCCCTAGCTGCTGCCCAAGCTTCGTAGCTGTCGGCTTGGTGGCGGCAGAGTGCGGACATGAAGGTTGCGGGGACTCTGGAGGCGCGATCGTAGTCTCTGCGGGCGATGCGGATCAGGCTGGCTGCGGTGGAGTCGTAGGGGAGGGTTTGTTCGTAGAAACGCAAGTCTTCTAGAAGTTCACCTATTTTTGGGTCTGTAAATTTTTCGTGGGATATTTGTTTGAGTGTAGCCAACTGGCGGCCTCTGGCACTTGCACCTTTGGGCGGCATATAAGTTGATTGATCCCAATGCAGCAGCGAAGAGGCTGATTCGATGTCGTTAACTTCTCTGAGGTGGGCTGCTAGTTGAGCGAATTTTGCTTGAGTTTTGTCTAGGGTTTGCATGATGGGGGTTTATGGTCCTGTTTTGCCTACAACGGTTGCAGTGCGGCATCCGTATCCATCAATCATTGCTACCCTGAAATCAAGCTAAAAACCGCACTTGTTTCTGTATTGTACGCAATTTAGAGTCATTTTTGCACTGTTTTCGGTATTTTTCGGGATTGAGTTCGATCGCCTTGGATAAGTTTTCGATCGCCAGCCGGATGCTGGTGGCTACAAGTTCTTGATTGTTTGTGAGATCGCCTGCTTGTTTTTCCAGGGCGTACACGCAAGCTTTTTGATAGTAAAGGTTTGGATCGTCGGGTGTGAGTCCGATGATTTTATCGTAGGAGGCGATGGCTTCGGTAAATCGTTGAATTTTTCTGAGGGCTACGGCGCGGTTGTACCAGGCTTCGGTGTTGTCTGGCTGCAACTCTACCGTTTTGTCCCAAGAGGCAATTGCTTCTTCAAAGCGTTCTAAGTTGGCTAATGCTAAGCCGCGGTTGTACCAGGTTTCGCTGTCATTTGGCTTGAGTGCGAGGGCTTTGTCCCAGGATGCGATCGCTGCTTCAAATTGTCCCATTTGTGCGATCGCCGTGCCGCGTTTGTTCCAGACTGCGGGGGAATTCGGCCGCAGTTGCAGGGTTTTGTCGTAGGAGGCGACGGCTTCGGGGTAAAGTTTTTCATCGGCTAGGGCTAAGCCGCGGTTGTACCAGGCTTGATACAAGTCTGGTTTGAGTTCGATCGCTTTGTCGTAGGATGCGATCGCCGCTGTATTTTGGTCGCATTTTCTGAGGGTAAATGCTTTGTTGTACCAAGCTTCGCAGTAGTCTGGTTTGATGGCGATGGCTTTGTCGTAGGAGTCGATCGCTTCTGAGAATTTTTCCAAGTTGACGAGGGTGTTGCCGCGGTTCGTCCAAGCTTCGTGGTAGCTTGGGTTGAGTTCGATCGCCTGTTCGTAGGAGGCGATCGCTTCTGAGAATTTGTTTAGCTTCTGCAAAACGTTGGCGCGGTTGTACCACGCTTCGGGATTGTTTGGTTTAATTTGTAGGGATTTGTTGTAGGCTGCGATCGCTTCTTCTAGCTGTCCCAATTTTCTGAGGGCTACGCCTTGGTTGTACCGCGCTTCATAAAATTTTGGTTCGAGTGCGATCGCTTCTTCCCAAGATTCGATCGCAGCTTGGAAGCGCCCCATTGCTTCTAGGGCGTTGCCGCGATCGTACAGTGTTTGAGCCTTTGGGGTGTTGACTGCTATGAATTTTTCCCCTGAGTCGATCGGCTTTTCTATGCTGGCTAATTTTTGCAAGGGGTTTCACCTCTTTATTTTCTGTCTAATTGATTCTTTTCTTTTTTATATGCGATCTTTTTCGCCTTTGAGTGCTTTCGATCGCGACTATTTGGTTATTGATGGCAATTTTACACGAATTTGGGAGCTTTTTCAATTTTTTTCCTTATAATTCTATAGTTGGGATTTATAGGTATAGATTAATACTATTTTTTTGAGCTGACTGCGTAGAAAAGAGGAAAGGGCGATCGGGCTGACAGGATTACGTTAAAACCACAAATAACCGCGATCGCCAGAAACCCGATTTTTCAAACAAACCGGGGTTATGAGCATTTATTCGGGGTTAAATGCTATCTGGATCGATGTTCAATTCGCGGAGTTTAGCAGCTAAACGTTGAGCTCTTTGGTCTGCTTGTTCGGCTCTTTGGTCTGCTTGTTCGGCTCTTTGGTCTGCTTGTTCTGCCCTTTGAGATTCTTGTTGTAGCCGCTGACGATCTAATAACCTCTCTTCTTCTAATTCCGCATAGGAAAGAAACTTTTCTCCATTAGGTCGATAAATTTCTAACCCATCTTCTCCCAACTCAAATCGTACACCTAATCTCGGACTAATCCATCCCCCCATCGGCTCAATAACTTCTAAATCTCCCTCAATTCTTTGCCAACCTTCCAACTCATTTCTTTGTGGATCGTAAAGGTAATACTCCTCAACTCCATGACGCTGGTAAAATGAAAGTTTTTTATTCATTTTAGTGTTGCTGTCGTTATGGGAGCGAATCTCAAATACGACTTGAGGGCCAATATTATCCTCTCGATATTGTATGTAGGAAAGGCGATCGCCCTTTGGCCTCCCAAATATCACCATCGTATCAGGTGCTTGAGAAATCTCAGGTCTCCCCTCAACGGGATACCACAGTAAATCGGCGGCTACAAAAACGTTTGGGTCATCTTTAAACAGCGATTCGCAACCTTCTTTGATTTTGACAATTAATTCATATTGAATTGTGCTTTCTGCCATTGGTTGACCGTCGCTGGAAGGATAAATGATTTCTTCGGTTGTGACTTGCATAGTGTTTGTCTCCGAGAAGTATCTAGGTTTAATTGCTGGGGGGGTGACAAAGAGGTTTAGGAGATAGACCGAATAAGGGTTGCAGCCCGTATACCCTGTTGATAAAAGCGAC
>NZ_JAUBTB010000132.1:0-13793 GCF_036704965.1 Microcoleus sp. F10-B2
TAATTTACAACTCTAAACGCCTACTTTCTTTGAATTCAGTTTAATTCTCTTGATCCTTTCCTTCAGGGCACTACCAATAATAGCAACAGGGTAAAATAATGTAATGACAAAAAAAATTGTGTTATCGATCTGTTTGCTAATTAGTGCTGCATGGGGCGGTGGATTTGGCAAAGTGTCGATCGCAACTCCAGCGCTCGATCGCAGCCATATTCTGTCTGCCGATATTCCAGAACCCGCAGCGGACTTGTCCGGCTTAGTCCTGACTTTACAAGACCTCCCCCCAGGTTTTACAGAGATGTCATCTGACTATGTGGCAAGTTTAAGAAATAAACTCAGCCAGGGCCCTGACTTTAAGCCAGGCAGCATCTTTGCGTACCAAAAAATCGATAGCAAGCTGTTGGAACTTCAATTGCTGATAGGATTTACAGTGCAACTGTCAGATCCGACCCTACAACCTGCGTTTGATCGAGCAATCGGTGAAGGGATTTTTGCAAAAGCATTCTCTCAAGGTTTAAACGGTAACAAGGAAGTGCAGTTCACTCCTCCCGCCACTTTAACTTTGCAAGACAAGATTGGCGAGGTATCGGCTGGGTGGAGAAGTCAAGGAAAAGTAGAAAATATACCCATGAATGTCGATCTGGCGATGTTTCGACGGGGGCAAATAGGGGTTGTTATGGCAACTATATATCTCGACGGCACTAAACCGACTATTACGATTAGCGAAGCAGCGCGCAAATTCGACAGCCGGATGATGGAATTGAAACCTGATTTAACTCAACCGCAGTAAGTGGGTGGTGCAACCTCTAAAAAAATCAGCCTGATACTTGCAGATGACACTGAGATTAGTTACAGTAACAAAACTCGGGCACAAATAGCAGAGAAACCCGACTTTTATGTTATTTGTACAGATGTCTGCCAGCAGAAAATTTCGTTAATCAAACCCTGGTGCTGCGTCCAGGAATGATATCATGTTTGTTGAAGTGCCAGTTATAAAATTTTATAAAAAAAGTAGAGGCTGGTTTATAGATATTGTGGATGTGAATTACAGATTGTTGGTAAAAGCTACCACTACAAGTATTGTGGTTGAGTTACCCGAAATGATATGACTGAGAAGAAAGATCGCGATTACAATATATTAAGACCGCAATACCTATGGTTGCCGCTGTTTCCCTACAAAATGCCTGCAAAATCTACAATAAAATCCCGGTTGTCAATGACCTTTCCTTCACGATTGAAGCAGGAGAAATGTTCGGCCTCCTTGGCCCCAACGGTGCCGGCAAATCGACCACAATTCGGATGCTGACTACCCTGACTAAACTCACCAGCGGTCAAATTCAGGTAGCTGGATATGACGTGATGCGGCAAAGCTTGCAAGTAAAACAGTGCATCGGCGTCGTACTCCAACAAACCAGCGTTGATACTGAGCTTTCCGTCTGGGAAAATATGGAGTTTCACGGGCGGATGCACCACATCCCAAACCCGAAACGGCAACAGTTAATTAAACAGTGGTTGGAATATGTAGAATTAGCAGAAAGGCGAGATGATTTAGTAAAAACTTTGTCGGGAGGAATGAAGCGGAGGTTGCAAATTGCCAGAGCACTTTTGCATGAGCCGCAAATCTTATTTTTGGACGAACCGACTGTAGGGTTAGACCCACAAACGCGGCGTCGGTTGTGGGAAATTATTCTAGATTTGAACAAGCAGGGAATGACAATGCTGTTGACAACGCATTATATGGATGAAGTGGAATATTTGTGCGATCGCATCGGCATTATGGACGGCGGCAAGTTAATTAAACTGGGAACATTGGCCCAACTGCGGCAGGAACACGGTCAAGGGTTAGTGATGAAACAAATAGGCGATCGCTGGGAATACAAGTTTTTCCCTACTCTGGAAGAAGCTAATTTATATCTGGATGGCAAAGCCGATAAAACTGGGATGATGGTTCGTCCTTCTAATTTAGAGGATATTTTTGTAGAATTAACTGGTCGACAGTTGGATTGATAAATGGCAGATCGCTAAATGTGATATTTTAAATTGGAAAATTGGCGATTAAGGCGGCAATTTGTTTGAGCAAAAATCTCATATTCAGTCCGGGAGGCAAAAAAAGGTTTAACGCTCTACTTATAGCGTTTAGGCGCGCCATTCCGCACCATAAATTGAAATTTTATGCGTCCCCGACTGAAATTGAAAAAAAAAAGAAAATTGAAAGAGTTGGGTTTTATTCCTCAACCTAACATATACTTTCAATGATTTGTGTAAGGGGAATGTTTATTACTAATTCTCTTTATTCACGACACGGAAGTTACGGAGATACGGATAGGTGTTGTTTTCCTGCTTCCTGCTTCCTGCTTCTTTCAACGTCCCAATTAATAATTCCAAAATGACTCGCTTAGCCACAACAATAGAAGCCATACTGTACCTAAAAGGTCAGCCAGTGCCGCTTGCAGAAATTGCCGAAATTGCCAAGTGCGATCGATCCGAAGCCGAAGACGCCATCATTGAGCTCATGTCTGACTCGTCCCGCCGCGAGAGTGCATTAGAAGTCGTCGAAACTCCGACGGGATACAGCCTGCAACTCAGAGAAGAGTTTGCTAGTTTAATGCAAACTTTAATACCTCCAGAATTAGGTGTTGGAGCTTTGCGGACGCTGGCTGCGATCGCCCTCAAAGGCGGCATCGCTCAGCCTGACTTAGTTAACTTACGAGGCTCAGGAGCTTACCAACAAGTGCAGGAACTTGTAGAAATGGGTTTCGTCCGCAAGCGGCGACCCACTGAGGGGCGATCGTATTGGTTACAAGTTACCGATAAATTTCATCGGTACTTTCAAGTAGACCAACTGCCAAAACAATTGCAAATTGACTTTCAGGCAAATTTGTACCCAAGCAAAGACGAGTAGTTTAAAGTAGAATGTAACAAGCCAGAAATTAAGAATCGCCAAATGGTTTTTCACCCTGACTTTGACAGTTCCAATGCCCAACAAACAGCAGCCAATCCACTTCTGAAGTACCTCCAAAACCAATCCCCGGAGGTTCTAGCCCGCGTCGCCAAGTCCGTCAGCCCAGAAATCAAAGAAATTATCTCTCACAACGTTCAAGGACTCGTCGGCATCTTGCCTTCAGACAATTTTAACGTCCAAATTACCACTGACCGCGAAAACTTAGCAGGTTTGCTAGCTTCAGCGATGATGACTGGCTATTTTCTGAGGCAAATGGAGCAGAGGATGCACCTAGAAGAAAATTTAACAAACACCAGCTCGATTCAACCAAACTCTCCCAAAGAGAAGTAAAAATATCAACGAGTTGGGGAAGCCAGAAAGATGAAAGCTGTTCAAAAAAATAAACAGTCCTGAACGCACAGGGAATTAAGAAACCGGGTTTTTAACCAGATATCCCTGGCGCTACACCAAGGGTTTTGGTGAAAAAACCCGGTTGCTACGTCCAGGACTGTAAACCATCAGATTCATCTTTCATCCTCCAGCGTTTGCCACTAATACCAGTTTCCAAAAAGAATGCAACTGTAGGTAAGCTCCAAATCCTTATACAGTAAGTCATTCCCAATTCTTTAATCGAAAATCGAAAATGGTATTAGCCACCAGCGGGGCTACCTGATAAGGGAAAAGCACCGGGACGTACTTTAATTGTCTCAACTTGACCCAAACGGTTAATTTCCAATTCGAGTTCTTTGCCCACAGCAGTGTTTTCCACCCGTTCTTGCACGTCCCCGGGAGCGTTAACCGCAATTCCATCAACTTTTTGAATGACATCTCCGGCGCGCAAGTCGGCTTTTTGAGCGGGGGAATTTTCCACGACTCGCGTCACGGCTACGCCTCGATCGAGGGTAATTTTATTATTATCGAGCTGTTTGTTGAGTTCAGCCTTGGTGGCGGGACTCAAGCTGACCATTTGAATGCCGAGATAGGGATGTTCGGCTTTACCTTTGGCGAATAACTGATCGGAAACTCGTTTGGCGGTTTCGATCGGAATTGCAAATCCCAAGCCCTGAGCGTCGGCGCGAATGGCTGTATTGATACCAATTACTTCGCCTTGGTCGTTGAGCAGGGGGCCGCCAGAATTGCCGGGGTTGATGGCGGCGTCGGTTTGGATGAAGCGGACGCGCTTGTCGGGGATGCCTACTTGGGAACTCGATCGACCCGTAGCGCTGATAATGCCCACAGTCACGGTATTGTCGAGACCTAAAGGATTGCCGATCGCGATCGCCCACTGTCCCGGTACAATATTGTCCGATCTGCCCAAAGCCACCTGCGGCAGTTCCTTAGCATTAATCTTAACCACAGCGACATCCGTCAGCGGATCGACTCCCTGCACCTTACCCTCAAACTCGCGGCCGTCTTTGAGCGTCACCTTGACAGTATCCGTCCCGGAGACAACGTGAGCATTAGTAACTATGCGGCCGTCAGGAGTGAGAATAAACCCCGAACCCGTACCTCTCTTGACTCGTTCTTCCGGCTGCGGCAAATTGTCCCCAAAAAACCGGCGAAACAAAGGATTTTTGAAAGCTTCGGGTACTTGATTCGCTACCTTGCTCGATGCGTCAATCCGCACTACAGCCGGGCCGACTTTTTCGGCTGCTTCAGCAATAAAATTGGGATTGCTGCGATCGACCGCCTGATTTTCCTGAACTGGAGGAGACGGATAGGGCGGGATTTGGTTGCGCACTACGGGCAAAACCGATCCGGTTTCCAGATTGCTTGAGCCTTGGAGATAGCGATTGCCCAACCATCCCATACCTCCCCCGATCGACAGCAAAGTCACATAAAGGGTCGCTTGCTTAAAAGATAAACTCATTTAATAACTCCCGCTAAATACCTCATCCCCGCAGACACGTTCCGAATCGAGCATTTTTGTCTTGACGACGGGAAGGAAGCGGGGCGGGGCGTACCGCTTCCTCAAGAACATAACTGTTAACAGGCAGGCGCTGACAGGGATCGCAAGCAATTTTTGCTTGATTTCCCAAGAGCGACCAAAACTAATAATTCTCATCCTAACTTGGCTTAGCCTGGGATTTACAGTCTGGGGGGCGGCTAGAGCTTTCAAATATGCAGTTTCACTCGACTCGAAAACTGTCAATTGTCCATAATGAATACTTTTTTGTCTGCACATAATGACTTTTAAACGCTTATTTCCGCTGATTTCTGCACTAATGTGGTCGATCGCACCCGTTGGGAAAACGGTGGCAAATACCGAGATCCCACCTGCAAATCTTCCTTCAAGTACACCTGTAGAAAACCCCGACCCCGCCCGCGATTGCCCGAGTCCGGCTATGTCTCGGTTGCGCCGCCACACTGCAGTCCAGGGCGAAACCATAGAAAGCATCGCGCGGCAGTACAATGTGATTCCTGCGGCGCTGATCGGGATAAATCCGATGTTGCGGGCCGGTGAAGTATCTGCTGGAAGTGCGATCGTCATTCCTCCGTACAGTGGCATCGAGGTAGAAGTGCCTGCGGGCTGGAATTGGCAAAAACTGGCAGAAGCTTACAAAGTGCGCGCAGATTTGCTATTTGAGGCGAATGGGTGCAGGCCTTTGGGGAAAACGGTGTTTGTGCCTGCGGTGAATATGTCGATCGGGCCTTCTATCAATCTCGATGCGGCGCGGGTGCAAAGATTTCCGCTGCCGGCCCCAGCGGTGGAAGCTTTGCGTTACGGGCGGCAATTGCATCCGGTCCTGCGCGAATTTTTTTTTCACAGCGGCGTAGATTTTTTGGCGTCGGAGGGTACCCAGGTTTTGGCGGCGGGCGAGGGGACTGTCGCCTTTGCCGGGCCCCAGGGGGATTACGGGAATTTAGTGGTGGTCAACCATCAAGCGGGGAAGCAAACCCGCTACGCTCATTTGAAAGATATTGCGGTAACAGTCGGTCAAAAAGTGCAGTCTGGAGAAGTTTTGGGAACTGTGGGGATGACGGGAAAACGGGACATTCCGCGATCTCATTTGCATTTTGAAGTTCGCTACAATTCGGGTTTGGGTTGGGTTGCTGAAGACCCGCTGGTTTATTTGCAAGCGACTGTTAAAAAATAGGATTGGGTAGTTTGAGCCGAATATAAGCGATTTACTGTAATCTGTACTGCATTTAAATTGTATGTTGAGGGCGGGCTTTCCTGCCTGCCCCACAAGAGTGTACGAACAGGTGCTACGCCCGCAAGCGTCCGAAAAGCCGTTGGCAAAGAAACGGGAAAAACCATTTACCTAAAAGCGATTCAACAACACCCTGTGGCAGCGAGTGGGGCGATTGGTTCGTAAAACCTTGTCGTTCTCGAAGAAATTGAGTAACCGTATTGGTACAATTTGGTACTTTGTACATCATTACAATGCCTCTCTTGGCTCTTGAGCATTACTATTCACCACTACCCAAAAATAAAAGTTAGTTTTCATTGGTCAGTTGTCAGTAGCAACCGAATTTGATATTAGAGTTCAACTTTTCCGCAGTGCATCAATAATCTGTGCGTTTGCCTTGGGAAAAGTAAATTGGTCAATTTCGTCGAGTGTCACCCAACGAATTTCATCGCATTCGATCGTTTGCGGTTCACCGCTGATGTGGCGACAGTGGTGCACGTAAAGCCTAACTGTAAAATTAGTGTAGTCGTGGTCAATTGTAATCAAGCGATCGCCAACTTCTACAACAATCCCCAACTCCTCCATTATTTCCCGTTCTATGCAAGCTTCGATTGTTTCCCCAGGCTCTATTTTACCGCCCGGAAACTCCCAGAAACCCCCGTGCAGTCCGTGTTGTCGGCGCTTGTCAATCAAAATTTGTTGTCGGTCGTTCCAGATTGCAGCAACGCCGATAACTTTGTGGGCCAAAGGATAAACAGACATATTAATTAGGAATTAGCAATTAGCAATTGGGAACTTGTGCTGAGCGTAGCCGAAGTATTGGGAATTGGGAATTGGGAATTTAAGAATAATATCAATAATTATTCAATTATTTAATCTAAAATCTAAAATCTAAAATCTAAAATCTCAAGCCCCCATCTTGGGAGGGGGGCTTGACACTTGTACAACTTAAATGTTAAGAATCGACTAATCGTCCGAGCCGTGTCTCTCACTGGCTTGTATGGACTTTTCAAAAGTCATTCGCTGTTCGGCATTTTTGAGAAAATAACCGCTAATCATCGCCGAAGCGAGCAATCTACCCAAATGTTCGCGACTGGTAGTAACTGTCACCCCGAAGTGTTCCGAAGGCAAATTCCCCAAAAGTCCAACAATATTTCGTTCCATTACTTGGAACACTTCGTGAGAAGTCGGTTTAGACAACTGAGAAACAGTGTCGGGAGCCATGGACTGCACGTATTGCCATAATAAGTTGGTATTTTCTCCGTCTTCTTCAAAGAATTCTGGGGATTTATTAGATGAATTACTCACGAGTACCTCCGTTTCAGAGACAGCTTGTTATGTTACACACGGGCGGTTAAATTAAATAACCATTATTCGATCGCTGCCGATCTTTATTACTAAGTAATTACTAATGTAGCAGGACAGTCGCAGCAACCAAGTGAGCACAACCGAATTAAAAGCGGCGGTTTTTACGATTTTAGATTGGGGATTGCCAGGGGTGGAGACCCGATCGCCATCCCCAATCTACCTAGCTGGCTAGATAATCGTTGATATCTTGCTTGCGCTTGCGGAGTTTGGTCAAAGCTTCCCGTTCTATTTGCCGCACTCGTTCCCGACTGATGTTGAGACGATCGCCTATTTTTGCCAAGGTTAAGGTTTGCCCGTCTTCCAAACCGAACCGCAAGGCGAGGACTTCTCGCTGTTGCTGAGTCAGCTCCGCCATCAGGTGGTCTAAGTCAGTCCGCAGGGAAGATTGCAGGGCAAAATCTTCTGGGGTAGTACCCGTATCTTCCAACAAATCGCCCAACTCTGTATCTTGATTGTCTCCCACACGTAAGTCAAGGGAAAGTGGCAGGCGCGCGCGTTCGAGGTATTCCCGAATCTGTTTGGGAGTCAATTCTAGCTCAGATGCCAATTCAGCAGCCGTGGCCGCGCGGCCTAGCTGTTGAGCAAGTTGGCGCTGAGCCTTTTTAATTTTGTTGAGCTTTTCGGTAATGTGGATCGGCAAGCGGATTGTGCGGCCTTTTTCGGCGATCGCCCGAGTAATTGCTTGACGAATCCACCAATAAGCATAAGTAGAAAATCTGTAGCCCTTAGTCGGGTCAAATTTTTCTACTCCCCGCTGCATCCCGATCGTGCCTTCCTGAATTAAATCGAGCAAATCTACATTGCGCTTGATGTATTTCTTGGCAACAGACACTACCAGGCGCAGATTCGCTTCCACCATTTGGCGCTTTGCCCTTTCCCCGTGGTCGATCGTCCGCTGCAACTGTTCCTCAGACAGCCCTACTGCCTGCGCCCATTCAGCCGCCGTCGGGTCGCGGCCTAACTCTTCGGCTAAAATATTTTTCTCCTGATGCAGTGCGGTTGAGCGCTGTACCTGTTTCCCGTAGAGTATTTCTTGCTCGTGGGTCAACAGCGGAACACGGCCGATTTCCCGCAAGTAAGCGCGAACAGAATCTGTATCTGAGGACTTAAGAGTTTTCATGAGCTTTTCCCGCTGAGGATCTGTGCCTCTAAAGGTTTGCGACATCGCAAACCCCTAGCTTTAGCTGGGAAGGAAAGCGGGCGGGGACTTGCGCTTTCCTTTCATTTAAAGAGGCTTAGTTTTATGGTAGCTAGCTGCTACTCCCACTCAGCACCATCTCAGGTTAGGTTTTGGTTGGGGCGCACACAATGCTACATTATATTAAGAATCTTAACATTTTTGAGTTCCTTTGGCTACACTTCTTCATATTTATTTCATGCCAGCTTGAGCTGCACTGAATTTATAGAGTACCTAATTTACCTAATTTACCTAGGGCTTAGGCATGGGGACTGGTGAAACCCGGTTTTTTGGGAAAAGAGGCGTTGGGACCCCTAGACTCGGTAAAAGGCGTTGCTGGAGCGAGGTAAGATCGGCGCGATCGCGGGAGACGAATATTGCTGAATATGACTTGGGTTGAATTTTTTTCTATTAATTGCTCGCCGCATCAATCCTACCTAACTGCTGCAAGGCTATTCGTTTAAGTC
Source organism: Microcoleus sp. F10-B2 (assembly GCF_036704965.1). Taxonomy (NCBI): domain Bacteria; kingdom Bacillati; phylum Cyanobacteriota; class Cyanophyceae; order Oscillatoriales; family Microcoleaceae; genus Microcoleus; species Microcoleus sp. F10-B2. The sequence goes on from NZ_JAUBTB010000132.1 coordinate 9,085, forward strand.
CAGTTAGAACAGCCATATCTTATAGATTTGTCCGTTGCCTTCATGATGATGACGTATTTGCCAGACACATAGCAGCTTTGGGTAATGTTTGGACTTGAATTTTGTTTAAGTCTCGCGAATTTCTATCAATACAAGCAGTGAATCTAAACATCCCCTGAATACAAGACGGCTGCTGCGGTTAAAGAACTCTTTCTTAAGGGAGATTAGTCGATTTAATTTTGGGCGGATATTGAATATGACAGATGCCATGTACTTAAACTGTATGAAATCTTCTAAAAGTTCGGTGTCCAAACAATCTTTTGTACTGGTGCAACCAGAGGTTAGCCATCTTATTCGTGAACTTCGGCAACTAACCCAACTGACCCAAGTGCAACTCGGAGAATCGCTGGGTGTTGCTTACGAGACGATTAATCGCTGGGAGAATCAACGGATTCAACCCTCTCCTTTAGCATTAAGGCAAATTCGGACGCTGGTTGCAGAACTGGGTCAATCCTCTTCAATCGTCGTTCGAGAAGGTAGCAAAAAGCTTTTAGCTCACTATTTTTCACAGAGGTAGGGTGTGTGAGTGATTCAGTAGAGGCGGCCGATCCTAAAAACTTATTTGCAGGCGACAGCGAGATGGCGATGCGGATGCGATCGCACGATTGGTCGCAAACGCCACTGGGGGCGGTCGAAACCTGGTCGGACAGCCTGAAAACCGCTGTGCAAATCCTGTTGACCGAACTCGATCGCACCCAGCAACCAGACAAGACGCAGCTAGAATCTAATCTGCCAGAGGAGCGCCCCTCAACAGATGCCTTGCGTCAAGCTGCCCGAGCCGATGCGTTTCGAGTTAAGCTCACCAATGCGTTACGCCCTCTGACTGATGCCAACGAGATTCAGGCGATCGCAGCCCGTGTTCTGGGCGAGTCTCTAGGCGCAAGCCGCGTCATTTACATTGAAGTGTTACCAGGTGGCAAGGAAGTCATCGTTCATAAAAACTACACGAACGGTGTTGCCGAACTAAGCGGGCTGTACTATCTGAAAGATTTTGGACGCAACCTGACACACGACCATCAAGCGGGACAAACGGCTATCGTTCCCGATGTGGCGAACTACCCTAAATACACAGCCAGCCAGAAGGCAAGGTATCCAACAATTGATATTGCCGCGCACATTGATGTGCCGCTGATCAAGAACCATCAATTTGTCGCATTGCTGGCGGTGCATCAGGCAAACCCCCGTCCGTGGACGGAAGATGAGGTGAAACGAGTCGAGGAAACCGCACAGCAGACGTGGGCAGCCGTTGAACGTGCCCGTGCTGAAGCTGTTTCGCGTGAAAGTCGCACCGAACTCGAACGGCAACTCCGGAAGTTCGACGCGATCGTCGCTGCAATTCCCGATTTTATTTACACCTTTGATTTGGCGGGACGGTTCACGTATGTCAGTCCGGCGTTGCTCAATCTTTGGCAGAAAACTTCGGATGAAGCATTGGGAAAGAACTTTTTTGAGCTGGATTATCCAACCGATTTAGCGACCCGACATCAGCAACAGATTCAACAGGTGATCGCCACGCGCAAGCCGCTCAAGGATGAATCCCGCTACACTAGCGCCATCGGTACACGCGCCTATGAATACATTTTTGTGCCGCTTTTAGGGATAAACGGCGCAGTAGAAGCAGTGGCAGGCGTGACGCGAGACATCACCGATCGCAAACAGGTAGAACAAGCCCTGCGCCAAAGCGAGGAGCAGACTCGGAATATTCTCGAGAGTATTACAGACGCATTCTTGGCTCTGGATGAGAACTGGATGTTTACTTATATGAATCCATCTGCCGAAACACTACTAGATCGTACTCCAGGCGATTTAATTGGCAAGAATTTGTGGGCAGAATATCCAGAACTTATTGACAATGAGTTAGCGCAGGTTTACTGGAGCGCCATGCGCGATCGTGTGGCTGCGTCACTAACCGCGTTTTACCCAAATCATGGCCGCTGGTACGAAGTTCGCACTTACCCCGCCCCAAACGGCATTACCGTTTATTTCAAAAATGTTACCGAGCAGATTCAAACTGCCGCAACTCTGCGTCAATCTGAAGAACGCTACCGAACTCTATTTGAGTCGATCGACGAAGGCTTCTGCATTATTGAAGTGCTATTTGACGAAAATGATACGCCGATCGACTACCGCTTCTTAGAAATCAATCCCACCTTCGAGCAGCAAACGGGACTTCAACAAGCAGTCGGTAAAACAGCGCGTCAGTTAGTTCCAGATTTAGAAGACCATTGGATTCAGATTTACGGTCAAGTTGCTATAACGGGTGAACCGGCTCGCTTTGAAAATGGCTCTGAACCAATGAACCGATGGTTCGATGTCTATGCCTGTCGTATGGGTGAGCCGGAGGCGCGAAAAGTTGCCATTGTCTTCAAAGATATTAGCGATCGCAAACAGGCCGAAGAAATTTTGCGGCGAAACGCCGAATTTAATGCTTTCCGCGTCTCTCTCACCGACGCACTCCGCCCCCTTGCCGACCCAGTAGAGATTCAGGCTACAGCCAGCCGCGTGCTGGGCGAATATCTCGGCGCGAACCGGGTAGCGTACTTCGAGGTTCGCGGCGCTGATTGCGTCGTCGAGCGCGATTACGTCAATGGATCTGAACCACTCGCTGGCGGTTACTCGGTGGATTCGTTCAGTCCGAAGCTGCTGGCAGCGTACCGCACTGGTCGCGCCGTGTCCGCTTCCGATGTGGCAGCCGATCCCAACCTGTCCCCGGCTCAGCGATTGGCTTGCGCCACCATCAAGATCGGTGCCTACATCGGCATACCGCTGATCAAGGAGGGCGAGTTTGTAGCTGGGCTGGCAGTCCACACATCAGGTCCGCGAGCTTGGACACCAGAGGAGGTTTCCCTAGCGGAAGAAGTAGCCGATCGCACTTGGGCGGCAGTCGAACGCGCCTGTGCCGAAGCAGCCTTGCGCGACAGTGAAAACCGCTTCCGCATGGCGATCGAAGCTGCCCAATTAGGCACTTGGGACTGGAATCTCATCACCAATCAATTGATTTGGGATGAGGGTTGCAAAGCCATGTTTGGCTTACCGCCAGAAGCCAACAGCAGCATTGAGGTCTTTTTTGCCGGACTGCACTCCGACGATCGCGAACGACTAGAACAGGTGGTCCAATGGACTTTGAACCCAGCTAGCAACGGCAAGTATGACGTAGAATATCGCACGATCGGGATTCAGGATGGGGTTGAACGGTGGATTGCCGCCAGAGGACAGGCTTACTTTGATGCTGCCGACAATCCACAACGCTTTGTCGGCACTGTACTCAATATCACCGAGCAAAAACGCATTGAGGCAGAACGAGAACAACTCCTTGCCCGCGAACAAGCCGCAAGAGAGGCAGCCGATCGCGCCAACCGGATCAAAGATGAGTTTTTGGCGGTGCTGTCCCATGAATTGCGATCGCCCCTCAATCCGATTCTCGGTTGGTCCAAGCTATTGGTGCAGGGAAAATTAGATGCCGCAGAAACCACAATGGCATTAAAAACAATCGAGCGTAACGCCCGACTCCAAGTGCAACTGATTGACGATCTGCTCGACATCTCCCGGATTTTGCGCGGTAAACTTGGTTTAACCGTGATACCTGTCGATCTCGCTGCCGTCATTTCTGAAGCCCTAGAAACGGTTCGCTTAGCAGCAGAAGCGAAAGCCATTCAAATTTACACAACGATTTTACCGAGTGTTGGCATGGTAATCGGCGATGCTGGACGGTTGCAGCAGGTGGTGTGGAATCTCTTGTCTAACGCAGTCAAATTTACACCTCATCGGGGACAAGTTGCTGTCACTCTAGCTTCCGATGAAACCCACGCTCAAATTCAAGTTAGCGATACTGGAAAGGGGATTTGCTCTGATTTTTTGCCCTATGCCTTTGACCATTTCCGGCAGGAAGATGGAGCCACCACCCGCAAATTTGGCGGCTTAGGGTTGGGACTGGCGATCGTGCGGCAAATTGTGGAATTGCACGGGGGAACGGTTGCAGTTGAGAGCCAAGGTGAAGGACAAGGAGCTACGTTTACTGTTCGCATTCCGCTTGCAGCTCGATCTCATGAATTGCCAGCGATCGAGCAGCCATCGGACTCAACCGGAGATTTAAGCGGCATTTATGTCTTAGTTGTGGATGATGAGGCAGACTCACGCGATTTTGTGGCGTTTGTTTTAGAACAAGCGGGGGCGACCGTCACCGCCATCGCCTCTGGAACTGAGGCACTACAAGCTTTCTCTCAAGCAGTTCCAGACATTATTGTGAGTGACATTGGGATGCCAGGAATGGATGGCTATATGCTGCTGCGTCACATTCGCAGCCTGCCGCTAGAACAAGGCGGACAAATTCCCGCGATCGCCCTCACTGCCTATGCTGGAGAGATGGATATACAGCAAGCGGTAGCAGCAGGCTTTCAACGTCACCTTGCCAAACCTGTTGACCCCGAGGCAGTCGTCGCGATCGTCACCAAATTAGTATCATCAGGCTAAATCAGGCAAACTAAACGCCACCTGGCTCTCAAATCTTGCCTAATTAGGGCTTGCTGAATAAGTCAAAAAAACTCAAAAAAAGTTCGATCGCAAGTTCGAGCAAGCCGACAAGTCAAGTTTTTGTTGGGAGCATCCCGATTTTGCAAGTATACAAAAGTATGATAAAATGCGCTGCTTTTGGGAAAAGCCAACACTTAGCT